>JAGGWT010000015.1 GCA_021163455.1 Thermoplasmata archaeon
ATGAGTAGACCAAATCCTCCGAACTCAAAGAGATTGAACTGACCCCTTGCGATCATCTCCATCATGCGATCCATTGAGATGTATCTGTATGGCTCAGTTCTCCTGAAGATAAAGTAGTCCACGAGAGAAGGCATTATTGCGATGGCGCCGCCGAGAGCGCATAAGTTGACAATTTTCACAATCCTTTCTTTCGTCAGCACTTTTAGGATAAGTACTGCTTCCATTCCTACTGCGTAACCAAAAAATTATGAGGTGCGTATAGGTGAATATATAATCACAACTGAAGTTCTTGTAAGGGTAGTTGAAAAGCTGGGCTTCAGTCCAGAGTCTGATGGCAGAGAGCGCAAAAATCCATACAAATAGAGTGAGAAGATTAAAACGCTCTTTTTCGAAGAATGCTATTATTTTGTCCGCGATATCAGATACTTTATCTTTCATGGGTTACTTCTCCAGATGTGAATATATTACATTTTTTAAACATGATGGTAAAAATTGCAGATACACTATGAGGTAGCAAATATATTGATTTACCCAAAGTATTTAAATATGCAAGAGTATACCGAAATAAGTTCGGTTTGTCGAAAATGATGGTTATGGTGAGAAGAAGAGAAGAGGAGTATATTGAGGTAATTTACAGGATATCTAAGGAAAAGGGTTATGCCCGGGTAAAGGATGTTTCCGAGGAGCTTGGTGTGGCACTCTCTACAGTATCGGAGATGTTCAGGAAACTTGGCGAGAAAGGTTATATCAATTATGAAAAATATGGTGTAGCTATTCTGACAGAGAAGGGTAAAAAACTGGCGTTAAGTCTAGAAAGAAAACATAGCGCTATAAGGGAGTTTTTTATAATTCTGGGTCTGGATGAGAGGGTTGCCGATGAAAACGCGTGCAAGATGGAGCACATCGTTACCCGCGAGGTCATGGATAGAATAGCAAAATTTGTTGAATTCATAAAGGCACATGAAGAGCCAAAATGGGTAGAGAGATTCAAAGAATATTGTAAGACCGGAAAAATCTCCCCATGTCCAAAAACAAAAAAATCATAGTTCCTCTGAAGTTAGCAAAATCGAATGGTCAGCATATTCCTTCATCCAAACATCTTGAGAGTTTTACAGAGAAATTCCCGCTCTTTCACCTCACAAATTTCCTAATGTAGAAGTTTTTACCGCGATATCTCACCACTTTTAGTTTTCCATCTGCGACGAGCTTCTCAACAATATCCCACGATTTATTGGTTTTGTCCAGCAACTCTTTGAGGATGTCCTCTCTGAGCGGATGAACCGAGGCTATGCTGAGAATCTCCTTTTCCAGATCTCCAAACACCGAAAAATCTTCTCCTTCAAATCCGGTTAAAAGCTCGACATCTATACCCTTCTCTGAAAATATCTGATAGGCAAAATTCAGAATCTCTTCGGTCGTTCCTTCGATTCCCTTTTCCGCCGGCGGGCGCGTTGGTATGGATATGTAAGATTTAGATGGATGGAGCCTTCCAATAAAGTCTGCGAGTTTTTCGATGTGCTTCTTCTGATCGTTGTATCCCGCTATCAGCATGGTTTCAGTTAGGAGTTCCCCTCTGTAGTCATCTGAGAAATCCATAATGCCTTCCATTATCTCGCTTAGTTTCAGCTCTGGATGCGGTCTGTTTATTCTTTTCCATGCATCAAAATCCACGGCATCAATCTTCAGGGAGACCAGATCAAACATCTTCAAATCTTCTCTCACATCCTCTTTCCATATCAGAGAGGAGTTTGTCAGGATGGCGAGTTTTATTCCCATCCCTTTTAACTCTTTCACCTCTTCCCGCAAATTTATATCAAGGGTCGGCTCTCCGTCCGGAACAAAGGTTATGTAGTCTATCTTTTCATCCTTTTTTCTGATGATATCCACTCTGTTTCTCACTTCCTTTACTATGGAAGCGGGGTCATAGAATCTCTTTCTCTCGATGCTGAGATTCGTTGTTTTTCCAAGCTGGCAGTAAACACAGGAGTAACTGCAGGTCTTCGGAGGTATGTTGTTCACTCCCAGACTTCTCCCCAACCTTCGCGATGGTACCGGACCGAAAGCAATATTATTCATCTTTTCACACCCTCTACTGATATTATGGCTGCATCATCTCTGCTTCCTTTCTGCAGAACCCTTTCACCTCTTACAGCAACTATAAATTCCCTGCTCAAAAGCTGATACAATCTCTCTATCTCCCTCTCTATCGCACTGGTATCGGAGTGCTTGATGTTTCTGGCTATGTAGGAATCTTTCCTTTTCATCCTTTCTCTGAAATACTCCGACTCCCGATTCAGCATAAGGGCTAACAACTTTCCATCTCTTTTCAAAACCCTGTGCGCCTCCGCCAGCGCATCTTTATAGCAATCCATGAACTCCAGGGATGTAACAAAAACCACATCATCAAAACTTTCGTTCCTGAAAGGCAGTCTCTCTGCTTTACACAGAATTTTTTCAACACCCTCTCTGTATTGGGAAAGCATTTTCATATCATGGTCAGCACATACAACCTCTGCACCCGTGAGATGCTTCACTCTTTCTTCTATTATCCCGGGTCCACATCCTACACTCAGAATCATGTTTCCAACAACTTTCTTAGCTATGTATCCTGCTTCAATCTCCAGAATTTTTCTGCCCATCTCTGTGAAATAAAAATCTACATAACTCATTCCAGAACTATCTCCTTACCAACCTGACAACTTTTGGAGTTATCCATCTCCATAATTTCTTTCTTGTATTTTGTGCAGTGACATGGAACAACGAGGTCTATGCCTTCAAGTAAATGAATATCTCTGAAACCGTGAAATCCTCCAATAACGGCATGCACCTTCCCGAATCTTTCAGCAAAACCCAGTATATTATCGAGACCGGGATGAGCACAGCCAGTTATTATCGCAATTCCCTTTGCTGTCCTGAGCATCAGAAACTGCTCAAATTTATGTTTATCAATACCTCCACTGACAATACATCCATTAGATATCTCGAGAGGATCAACAACAATCCTATAATTCCTGATCCCTCTCAGCTTGAACCTAGAAAAACCTTCCGGAACAAAAACCTCTATATCTCGGTTTATTTCCAGTAGAGATTTCAAACCTCCGCTGTGGTCAAAATGGTCATGAGATAGAACGATTTTCTTTATCTCCATAGGATCTATACCAAGGAGCTCCATATTATGAAGAAGCGCTCTCCCATTGTCTCCAGTATCAAACAGGATTTGCTTCTCCTTTATGTAGCATGAAAATCCCCATCCACTTTTAAAGGGATCAGTAGCTACATTATCATATACTATAACGATCTTCATCCTAATCCCTCCATCACAATACCAATTTTTCTATAATTCTCCATCATGCTCTCTTTCAATTCGGGATTGTACAACAGAGCCGCAGGATGGCGCAGAGGAAGTATGATCCTTCCCGATTCGGTAAAAAATGTTCTGCCATACACCTGTTTGAAATCCTGAGGTGTATCTATAAGGTGCTTGCTCAATATGTAGGATGTTGCAAAGTGCCCGAGAGTGACGATGATATCTGGCTGGATTATCTCGATCTCCCTATCCAGATATGGACTGCACGATTCTATCTCATCCCTTTTTGGTTTTCTGTACTTTGGCAGTTTACATTTTATCAGATTGGTCATGTAGAGATACTCTCTTCTAATTCCTGCGTGCTCAAAGAGTTCATCCAGAACTTTGCCCGAAGGACCTATGAACATCCTACCCTCCTTATCTTCATTATCTCCAGGTGCCTGGGCAACGACCATGATCCTTGAATTAATATCTCCCTCGCCCAGCACGACATTCGTTCTGGTCTGGGATAATCTACACCTTCTACAGTTCCGTATTTCGATATTGAGATTTTCGATTTTCTTTCTCTTGCTCATTTATCTTTAATTGGTATCAGACAGAGAAATCTCAATCTCTCGCTCTCATCGTTCTTGAACTGGTGCCATTCCATTGGTGGAACAAATACAAAATCTCCTGGATTGAAATCTTCTTCTCTACCTTCCATTACGAGTTTTCCTTTTCCTTCAAGGATAAATACTTCATGCTCCCAGTCGTGCCTGTGATAAGGTGTACATCCATCTTTCTCTATCTCGAACAATCTCATCGCAAAGTTCTTTGCTCCATCCTTCCTGCTCATCAACCATCTGATGGTTACAT
>JAGGWT010000108.1 GCA_021163455.1 Thermoplasmata archaeon
CGATAGATTTTTCTTTTAGCAAATCTCTTAACAATTGCACCCCATTCCCCTCCATTGGATATCACCTCGAGCAAGAGGAATGGGGTGCAATTATTTTTATTCTTTCAGGCTAATGTTGACAGCACCAAATTACGACCTGCGTTTTCTTATCAAAAGAAGTATAATCAGAATGGCTACAATCACTATAGAGACAATTCCTGCAATAATCACCGGGTTGAAAGAGGAGGGTGGTTTGCCTCCCTTTACCTTTACATCCATATTCAAACTCACTGCCGGTCCTTTCAGTTCTTCGTATCCCTTTGCATGGTATGATATTTCCAATGGGATGGAGAATATCTCATTTATTTTTCTATTCAGTTTCTTGGCAGATACTTCAAGATAGATGGTTTTTGTACCGTTGGATTTAACAGAGAATGGGTTGATTTTGCTGGTATTTATGGAGAGAAAATCGGGTATAGAGGATATATTTTTCACCTCAATACTTGCCACGATATCCATGTTTCCGAGATTTTCAACCTTCAGTGCTATACTTTTACTCTCCCCCGGAGAAATCTCTACAAAGATAAAACTCCTGTTTACCCTCACATCTGGGTAGAAACCGGGCTTGATCTTTATCGTGCAACTTCCTTCAGAGGGTTGTATATTTCCATTTTGGGAAGACGTTGCCTTTATCACAATCTCCCCCTCAGTATATCCAGGTGCATCCTTTGAAATTATTTTCAGTGAGACACCAACTTCAAAGGTTATATTGCCACCCACTATTATGGAAGACATCGGAATCTCTGCAGACAAATTCTCTTTCTCAAGCTCTACGCTGCACCAATTGGGCTTACTTAAGACCTCTAAGTTTATCTTCGTTGGGGATGGTGAAAGAAGGAAGTAATTTGCAGGTATCGAGAACCTTGAATAACTGTAAACTATCACCAGGCTTGTATTCACTTCCTTGTTCAAAGCAACATTTTCGAAATGGTCTTTTTCTGGAATCACAATCGTTTCGGATTTTGCTTTGATAAGGGTAAACCTTGCTGAAACTGAGTAAGTCATGAAAGGGGATAGAATTGTTATCAAAACCAGACCGATGATAATCGAGCATGATACCAGTTTATTCATCAAGGTATTATAAATTATGGATAATATAAAAGATTTGTTGTTTAAGTGTGATATATGATGGCGACGAAGGCGGAGGCTATAAGGGCAAGTATCAGAAGAATAATAAGGATTTTATTCAACAGTTCTACAATTTTCTTATTCATGGTGCACCGGTATAGCTATCACGGTATCTCCCACATTCAGAACATCAACTTCTTCTCCAGCTACCGAATATGAGACGATGAATTTAACATCATCCCTTGTAATTGTAAAATCTCCTATCTTGATCTCCGCATTTTCCTTCAGTTTCCTGTAAAGTTCATCCGGCTCCTGTTCTTCAAGAATCTTACAAACTTCTCTGGTTCTTTCTCTGTATTTTTTGCCCAGTGATGCGTGAACAGGTTTAATAGAGACAGCCCTTTCATCTATCCTGCTCATATCTGAGGAAAACTCGATTTCTTTTATGTTGAGAGTGTATCTGATATCCTCTTCACACTTGACGAGCGTTTCCATTTTTCTGGAAAACACCATTATCTTTTTGAGAGGTGCATTTAATGCCATACCCTTTTCTCCTTTCCACCTCCTCACCGCAGCTATAACATCCTTGACAAATTCTCCTTCTTTCTCAGCATCCTCATCTAACAGTATTTCTTCTGGCCAGTCGGATACGTGTACACTTTCCTTGCCATCCTTATCTTTGTAATAACGATGATATATCTCTTCTGTTATGTGCGGGAAAAACGGTGCAAACAACTTGACTATACCCAGACCAATATTGTAGAGCGTGTAGACTATGCTATCCGTATACTTACCTTCGTAGAGGAAACTCTTCACCATTTCTATATAATGGTCAGCCAGTTCATGCCACAGGAAATATTCCGTCTCCTTCATGGCCTGTGAAAAATCGAAATTGTCCATCAACTCGGTACATCTCCTTACAAGCTTGCTGTATCTTGTGAGAATCCATCTGTCCATCAATCTCAGATTGTCCGGCTTTTCCGGTATTTTTTCAGGAAGAAACTGAGAAATGAACTTCTCCACATTCCATATCTTCTTTAGTAACCTCACACCCCTTATAACATCCTTTCTTCTGAACGGATTGTCCTCTCCGAGAGAACAACTTGCAGCATAGCATCTGAAGGCATCGGTACCATATTCCTCGATTATCTCAAGAGGGTCTATGACATTTCCCAGACTTGCGTGCATGGGTGTACCATCTTCAGAGAGTATGAACCCTCCCATCATGATATTTTCAAATGGTTTCTTTCCAGTCAGAAGAGTACATCTGAGAATCGTATAGAATGCCCATGTTCTTATTATATCGTGGGCCTGCGGTCTCAAACTCATTGGATATAACTTTTTGAACAGTTTTTCATCCCTGTACCAGAAAGTGTTGTAGAGCGGAGAAATAGATGAATCCATCCATGTATCAAAAACCTCCTCGCTTCCTTTCAGCTCGCCGCCGCACTTGGGGCATTTATCCACTGGAGGATCATCCACCGTTGGGTCAACATAACAATCTTCCTTTCTTGCCAGAACCACATGTCCGCACTTCTGACACTCCCAGACCGGTATGGGTGTGGCAAAATATCTCTGTCTTGATATGACCCAGTCCCACTCTAAGGAATTCACCCACTCTTCCAGTCGCTTTTTCATGTAATCTGGATACCATTTAATTTCATTACTGGTCTTCAGTACAAGGTCTTTGAAAGGAAGTATCTTGAGGAACCACTGCTTTGTCAGGATGAATTCTATGGGTGTTTTGCATCTCCAGCATACTCCAACATTCTGTTTCAACTTCTCTCTCTTTACAAGATATCCTTCCTTCTCCAGGTCTTTGATGATTTCCCTTCTGGCATCTTCTATCTTCATACCCTTGTACTTTCCACATATATCTGTCATTCTTCCTTCTTCATCAATGCACATCTCCATGGGTAATTTGTACTTGAAGACCCATTTGAGGTCATCTTTATCACCAATAGTACACACCATCACTATGCCCGTTCCAAAATTGGGGTCAACACTCTCATCTGCAACAATTTTGACTTCTTTATCAAAGAAAGGAACCTTCAATATCTTATCAACAAGCCATGGGGCTCTATCGTCCTTTGGGTGAACCGCCACAATCTGACATGATGGGAGCATCTCCGGTCTTGTTGTTGCTATCTCAACATAAAAACCTCTTTCATCCTTACCTATACCATGATACTTCAGAATCTGTTCGGGTTGCTCATCCTTGAAGTAGAACTTTATGGTGTTCAGTGAGGTTTCTCTCTCGACATACTGAACCTCTGCATCCGCCATTGCGGTCATGCATCGGGGGCACCAGTTCACGGGGAACTCTCCCCGGTAAATCAAACCTTTCTCATACATTTCTATGAATGATATCTGCGTCAACCTTCGGTAGTATTCGGCATCTGTCTGATAATATATGGTTGGGTCCATACTTTCTCCAAGTTTGATGTACTGCTCTATCATCTTGCCAATATTCTTTTTTGCAAATTCCGAGCAGAGTTTTATGAACTCGTGTCTTTCAATGTCCTTCCTGGTTATACCAAGCTGTCTTTCCACCCTCTCCTCTATAGGTATACCGTTCACATCAAAGCACAGAGGGAAAAACACGTTGTATCCTCTCATCCTTTTGTATCTTGCAACAAAATCTATATGTGTATAATGCACGGCATGCCCGGCATGAAGAGGTCCGGATGCATATCTCGGTGGTACATCTATGCTGTACACAGGCTTGTCACTATCGAAGTCAAAATGATAGATGTCCATCTTCTGCCATGTTTCCTGCCACTTCCTCTCTATCGCTTTTTGGTCGTAATCCGCCATATTGGATTATCGTTGAAAATGTGATAACTTATAAAACTTACTAACCTTATCCGCTCTTCGAGATTACATGGTAAAAGAAATGAAGAAATGGCACAGGAACAGCATCTATACCGAACCCCTCTCTCCAGGATGTAAACTGTGTGCAAAGGGAGCAAAACTGGTTCTTCTGGTGACAGGTCTATGTCCGGCATCATGCTTTTACTGCCCTTTATCGGAGAAAAAGAGAAAGAAGGATGTCATCTATGCTGACGAGTGGAAGCTTGATAACGAGAAAGATACAGGTAAGATACTCAGGGAATGCGAACTGATCAACGCGGAGGGCGCCGGCATAACCGGGGGAGACCCCCTTGTGAAATGGGAAAGAACCAAGGATTACATAGTTCTGCTCAAAGAAATATTCGGAGAAAAATTTCACATCCATCTGTACACATCAGGATTGAAAAACGGAGAGCGTATAGGTGAACTCGTATCAGCAGGTCTTGATGAAATAAGATTTCACCCCATGCCTCCTTTCTGGAGTCAGATGGAGAAATCATCCATTGGCAAGATAATCAAGAAAGTCATCAGGGAGGATGTTGATGTTGCTGTAGAAATACCTGCCATCCCCGGCATGGAGGAAGAGATAAAATCTCTCATAATATGGGGTGATGGTATTGGCTTGAAATGGGTGAATCTGAACGAACTGGAGTTTTCTCCCACCAATGCCGATGAGTTGATTAAGAGAGGCTTCGATGTTAAGGACGAGATATCATCTGCAGTGAAAGGAAGCGAGGAAACAGCAATATCTGTGATAGAGGAACTCCATGAAGAGGTTTCCCTTGGTCTCCATTACTGCTCATCATCTTTCAAAGATGCTGTACAGATGAAGAACAGGTTGAAGAGGAGAGCGAAGAATGTTGCTAGGGATATGGATATTGTTACTGATGAAGGTCTGTTAATCAAAGGTGTTGTGGAGTGTAGAGATAAAAATTTCGTGAATTCCCTCATCGAAAGATACGGGATACCACGCAATCTGATAAGATATGATGATGAAAAAAAGAGAATAGAAATTGCTCCATGGATACTTGAAGAGATAGCAGAGGATTTGAAGGAAGAGGGTCTTGATTGTTATATAGTAGAGGAGTATCCCACTGCAGATAGACTCGAGGTCGAGAGAACCCCACTGAACTGATAAGGAGCGTTATGATAACCATGGATGACCAGAAAACTTTTTTATATACCTCTTCTATTCCCTTTTCCACCAAGGAGGCCAAAACATGCCGATGTATGTAAGATTCAAAGTGACAAAAGAACTTGAAAGCATGGCTTATGAATTGGTAGAAAGAGCTAGGGACACCGGGAAGATAAGTAAAGGTACAAACGAAACAACGAAACAGGTAGAGAGGGGACTGGCAAAGCTCGTCATAATGGCTGAAGATGTATCTCCAGAGGAGATACTGGCACACATGCCCCTGCTCTGCGAGGAGAAGAACATACCATACACCTACGTTCCAAGCAAGAAGGAGCTGGGCGCCGCCGCTGGTCTCGAAGTGGCTGCTGCTTCCGTAGCGATAATAGACCCCGGTGAGGCAAAAGACGAGCTGGAAGAACTTATAAAGAAATTGGAAGAAGTTAAGAAGAAGCAGGGTTAATATGGTAGAGGGAACTCCCTGTGAGGTTGTTGAAATCATAGGAAGAACAGGGATGGCCGGAGAGGCCACCCAGGTTAAGGTTAGAGTACTTGATGGACCGGATAAGGGAAAAATCCTTACCAGAAATGTCAGGGGTCCCGTTCAGGTTGGGGACATACTCATGCTGGCAGAGACCCAGAGAGAAGCTAAAAAACTTGGTAGGACGAGGTAGATAGGATGGTGGAAAGGAGAATCTGCTCCTTCTGTGGGAGCGAAATAGAACCCGGGACAGGAAAAATATACATAAGGAAAGACGGAACCATATACCATTTCTGTTCCAGCAAGTGCCAGAAGAACATGCTGAAGCTCAAAAGAACACCCAGAAAAGTTAAATGGACAAGATATTATAAAAAGGTTTAAAGGTATAAGGTATGAGGGTGGAATTACCTTACGGAGAGAAGAAGCTGATTTTGGATATTGCTGACAAAAATCTCGTTGATGTGATCCAGCCGAGAGAATACATAGCTCCAGCCAGACCAGAGAACATTATTAAAAATGCCATAACGAACCCCATTGGTAAAGAAAGATTATCTGATATAGCGAGACGGGGAGATACAGTTGCCATCGTTGTTGAGGATCATACGAGACCATGTCCCACAAAAGATATCCTGCCACCGATACTTGAGGAGCTTTCCAGAGCAGGCGTGAATGATTCAGATATCGTTATAATCGTTGGAAACGGTATACATTCTCCCCCCGATTTTGAGACCATCAGGAAGGTGGTTGGAGACAAGATAACAAGAAATTACCGGATCATAACCAACGATGCAGAGAACGGAGATTATGTTTATGTTGGAAAAACGAAGTATGGTAACGAAGTGGAAGTTTTGAGAGAATACGTGGAAAGGGATATCAAGATAATCACTGGAAACATAGAGTATCACTACTTTGCAGGATACGATGGAACCAGAAGAAGCATACTGCCCGGCATTTCCTCAGAGAAAACCATACAGTTCAATCACAGGATGATGTTTGATGAAAATGCAAGAGCGGGAGAGCTGAGAAATAATCCTGTTCACCATGATATGAACGACGCGATGCATCTCGCGGGTTGTGATTTTGCTTTCAACGTGGTTCTCAATTCAAACAGACGTGTTGTGGGTGCATGGGCAGGCATTCCGGATCCAGTTCTTGATGCAGGAGCAAAAGTCGTGGATGACATGTACAAGATAAAGGTTAAAGAGAAGGCAGATATCGTTATAACCGCCGCAGGCGGATATCCGCATGATATAGACCTCTTCCAGGCATGTAAAGCTCTGCACATGGCTGTTCCTGTAGTGAAGGAGGGCGGGGTCATTATACTCGTTGGTGAGTGCAGAAACGGGCATGGAAACGAGGTTTACTACGAGTGGATGAAAAAATACTCAAACTCCGATGAGGTGAAATCGGCTCTCATGGAAAAATTTGTTACGGGGGCTCATAAAGCGTACTATCATTTCAGAACCATAGAGAAATACAATGTTATTCTTGTATCAGATATGGACGAGAAAGAGGTGAAAGAAGTATTCAGGATGACACCCGAGAGGGACATAGAAAGAGCTTTAAATATGGCGCTTGATATTGCTGGCGGAGACGCCGGCGTGAGAGTTATACCCTACGGTACCAATACTCTTGTGATACCGGAGGGGTGATGATATGGATATAAAGATTGTGGATATAGAAAAGCCGGAAGAAATCAATTTCATATTTGGTCAATCGCATTTTATAAAGAGCGTGGAAGACCTGTATGAGGCGATGGTGAACTCAAATCCAAATGCAAAATTTGGCATAGCATTCTGTGAAGCGAGCGGGGCAAGAAAGGTGAGAGTAGAGGGGAACGATGAGGAGATGAAGGAACTCGCCAAGAAAAATGCTCTGAAAATAGGAGCGGGGCACACTTTTATAATTTTCATGAAGGACTGCTATCCAATAAATGTTCTCAATTCGATAAAGCAGGTTCCGGAAGTGTGCAGGATTTTCTGTGCAACAGCGAATCCGACAAGAGTGGTGATTCTGGAGGACAAAAACAAAGGAGAGACGGGGAGAGCTGTACTCGGCGTTATCGATGGATTTACACCTGTTGGGGTGGAAGGTGAAAAGGATATCTCTTGGAGGAAAGATTTCCTCAGAAAGATAGGATATAAACTGTAACGGTCATGGACATTATTCTTGACAACCATATGCATCTCCGGAGAGATGGGAGATTCTTGGATGCGGTCAAAGAGTTCAAGAGATACGGTGGTACACACCTCATAATAGCACAGTATCCGATGCCTTCCCTCGTGATTCGCGAGAAGAGCTATATGAAGGCGTATCAGGAAACTTTGAGTATAGCGAGAGAGGTGAGAGAGAAAACTGATGTTAAGGCTTTTGTTACCATTGGTCCCTACCCTGTGGACTATCTGCATTTCAAGGATAGATTTGGAAGAGAGGAAGCGAAAAGATTGATGAGAAAGGGTATGGAGGAAGCTGTAAAACTATGCGAAGAAAATGATATATGTGTGGGCATAGGCGAAATAGGGCGACCACATTTTGATGTGAGTAGAGAGGACATAAAAGATTCGAACGAAATCATGCTGTACGGTTTTGAACTGGCAAAAGAATATAATCTTCCAGTTGTACTTCACACGGAGAAAACAACACCAGAACTGTGCAAGGAACTCGCCACAATGGCCGATAGAATTGGATTTCCCAGAGAAAAGATTGTAAAACACTTTTCTCCTCCTTTGATTCATGAGCATGAGAATCACGGTCTTACGCCCTCTCTACTTTCAACATGGAGGAATGTAATCGAAGCGGTAAAAAAAGGAAACAGATTTCTGATGGAAACAGATTATATAGATGACCCAAAAAGGCCGGGCGCCGTCCTCAGTTTGAGAACCGTACCAAGATACACCAGGAGAGTCATTGAAGAAGGACTGGCAGATGAGGAAACAATGTACAGGATACACAGAGACCTTCCAGAGAAGATTTATGGTATAGAGATGGAGTAGGTTAAAAGCCAAGTTTCCCTACAAGTGGAACAAATGCGCATTCGCAAATCTCTCTTTTCTCCAGTTTTCCATGTCTCTTCCTTCCCTTTATAAGTGTTGAAAACGTTCTTCCCACCGGTATCAGAAGAATACCTCCATCCTTCAACTGTTCCACCAGAGGTTGTGGTATGTCAGGGGCAGAGCATGTAACCAGAATCCTGTCATA
>JAGGWT010000136.1 GCA_021163455.1 Thermoplasmata archaeon
CCTTCTCAAAGGAGAAATTCTGAGCAAATTGCTGGTTAAATTTGAAAAAAGCATAAAGGACATTCTCAGCAAAGTGTAAAAAGAGATTATCTCCTCAAACAGCAACTCACAGGAAATAGGCATTCAGCACATACTGTTCAACCATCCTCTGGGTATTGAAGAAAGAAGCATTCAGTGCTATGCAATTTTTCATGATATCTATCCATCTGTCTCTGAATCTGTGGAAAATAGGAATAATCCTGTATTCGAGCTTATCATACATATCACGGCTATCTCTTAAATCGTCTGATTCCTGGTCTTCATCTCCTATAGACCAGCCTGTAACCCCTTCTATATATCCTTCTTTCCACCATCCATCGAGGGTGCTGAGCTGGGGAACCCCATTATGAGCCGCTTTCATTCCAGAGGTGCCGGAAGCTTCCATAGGTATTCGCGGGGTATTCAGCCAGAGATCAACCCCGCTCACCATCATCTTTGCTATGTTCATATCATAATTTGGTATGAAAATGAAGTTGACCTTTGGCTTCAGGTTTTTTCCAGCACTGATAATCCTTTTTATTATCTCTTTACCCTCAGTATCCTTTGGATGAGCTTTTCCCGAGTAAACTATCTGAAGCCCCCCTGCTATCTCTGATATTTTCAGTAACCTCTCTCTATCATAGAAGAGAAGATAAGGTCTCTTATAAGCTGTCATCCTCCTGGCAAAACCTATGGTAAATTTATCATAAGAAAAGTTTTCTCCAAATTTCTCATTTATGAAATCTATAAGTTTTCTCTTTGCCTCCATATGGGCATTCCATACGTCTTCATTTGGCATACCCGATGCTGACCTTAATATATAGGGGTCCTGCCGCCAGCCGGGCATGTACTTATCGAATAATCTCTGAAAAGGCTCAGACACCCATGTCAGAGAATGTACACCATTTGTTATCGAATCTATTGAGTAGTGTGGAAACATACTCATAGACACCTCTCTGTGTTTTTTTGCGACACCATTTATGTAATGACTGAAGAACATACCAAGTCGGGTCATGTTTAGCATGTCGTTCTCGGTTACATATGGTAAAATCTCGTCAGGAAATTCACCGAGGAATTGCTTTACTTTTTCCATGCTGAACATATCATGTCCTGCTTTTACCGGGGTGTGGGTGGTAAAAACACACTGTCTTCTCACAAAGTCCACATTTTTTGTCCTCCTGTATAGTTCTAAGGTTAGAAAACTGGCATGTCCTTCATTCATGTGGAATCTGTATATCGATGTAAAGCCCAGACTCTTCAGTATTCTGAATCCCCCTATACCCAGTATAATCTCTTGGGCAAGACGATAATCGGTATCCCCTCCATACAGATAGCTTGTCAGGGTTCTCTCCCATTCTCCATTCTCCTCCAGATTTGTGTCCAGAAAAATGACAGGAACCTTGTATCCTGATACCCCTCTTATAAAATAACACCACGGTCTTATCTTTACCTCATTCCCGTTGATTTTTACTGTGGTATCCTTCGCTATGAGAATCAACCTTTTTCTTGGGTCAAACTGATAGGGCTTTTCCACCTGCTGCCCATCTTCAGTGAGTTCCTGATACAGGTAACCTTTTTCTGACAGTAAAGTTACACCCACTGCCGGTATATTCAGATCAGCAAATGTCCTGAGAGTATCTCCAGCCAGCACACCAAGTCCACCGCTGTAAGATGGAATATCGGCTTCAACACATATCTCCATGGAAAAATAAGCGATTTTGGGAGCATACGATAAACTGCTGATTACCTTAGGTCTCTCCTCACTCTCCATTCGCACTGTATAAGGTCAGATACATTATAAATCTACTGGAAAACCTTACAAAAATATTGAGAGCGCTGGGGAAGGGATTTGAACCCTTGTGGTGCCCTTGCACCAGCGGCTCTCGAGGCCGCCGCCTTGGCCTGGCTAGGCTACCCCAGCTTACAAAAAAATTAATCAACGGGTTTTATATTACCCTATCGGTTCATGAAAGTGAAGCTGCTACCTGATAACAAAGAGATTGACAGCGATTTCAGAGGAAAGGTGGAAGACCTGGTGAGACATCTGAATCTTAAACCTGATGAGGTGGTCGCTCTCAAGGGAAAGAAGCCTGTGCCCATAGATCATGAAATAAGCGACAGTGATGAGATAACCATCATAAGAGTGGCATCGGGTGGTTGATGCTCCCGTGGTGTAGCCCGGCCAATCATGACGGCCTCTCGAGCAGGCCCCTGAAAGGGCTAACGGGGAAAGCCGTAGACCCGGGTTCAAATCCCGGCGGGAGCATCTTTTTATTCCTTATGCCTGATGGTGGTTCTGATGTTCGATTTCAATAAAGTAAAGGTTATAGTGAAAACACGGAGAGGGTATGAAAATGTTGTTGCAACCCTCATAGAGGATCTCATTCCAGATTCGAAAACACTTCCAAAACCGTTGAATTATTCTGGCATTGTCCTTGTTATCTCTGATAGAGAAGATGCTGGAAAGATCATTGAGAACAATATACCCGAAGCTGAGAAGATACTGCCTGTCAGGGTTGCTACCGTTGCAGATATTGATGCCATATTAAGAAATCTGGATAGTATCATCGAGGATATAGACGGCCCCTTTGCAGTCAGAACAACGAGGAGAGGCAGACACAGTTTTTCAAGTATCGATGTCAATGTTGCGGTTGGAGAAATCATAAAGAACAGAACCGGACAGAGTGTAAATCTGGATTTTCCGCATAAAGTGGTATTTGTGGAAATTATAGATAAATACGCTTACTTGGGGGTGGTGGATGCGCAGATTTTTCCAAAAAAGAGGAGCAAAGAGAAGATAGAGATCAGAAACTTCTTCCAGAAGGTGAGTATTGTCCAAATGCCATATCTTGGAAAATCTCCCGCTCCGCGAGAAATGGGCGTGAGAGTGGGCAGGGAGGCGCAGACCTTTGAGGTGAAGGAATTCGTTGTGGCGCCTGTAGGATTATGCGAAGCAAAGGAATTGAAAGAATTTATAGATGGGGTTTATCAGGGAATAGAGACCAGATTCCAGATCCAGAAGAAAGTTTACTCTCATAAACCCAGGAGGGTGAAGGTGTACGTGCAGAATCTCTATGAACTCATTAGGGAGAGAAAAGACGAGAATATCGTTGTTTTTGAGCCGGAGGGCAGACCCATCAGCAAAGTATCTAGGGAGCTGGCAGAGATGGTTATAGAAGGAAAAAGGACAAACTTTCTTATCGGTTCAAGAGAGGGGATACCAACCGGTGTATACAGGTTTGCTGACCTTGTTATAGACCTCTGCCCCGGTATAACTATAGCAACCGATTCTGCAATTTCATCAGCCATGATGGCTCTATCTTTCTCCCTGCAGAAAAGTTTAGAGAGGTCTGCCGAGATTCCATAGATTTTCAAACTTCTTGCTTATCTCATCAATATCTTCAATATCAACATACGCGGTGCCAACATATGAGATATCCTCATCCTCTGATAATATTTTCATACCCGTGAAAGCCAGTTCCTTTCCAAACACGAAGTTTCTCATAAAACCCGTCACTTCATCCGGAAAATATCTCACATCAAGTTTATCGCTGTATTCTTCTTTCAACCTTATAACCGGCTGCAGGTTTTCCTCCTTTTCAACTATAATCTTGACCCTCTTGCTTGACTCCAGGAATTTCCTCAAAAATTCTTCTGTTTCCTTCTCAGACAGATTCTCAGCACCCATGTATATCTTCAGGTCCTCGCCTTTTTCCAGAGAATTGTTGAGCATCATGTAAAATATCCATTTCTTGCTGTACTGGAGAGTAACATTCCCGCTTCTCTTCAGTTTTATGCCGTACGTCTTGAAGTTCTGATTGTACACGGATGATATCTCAGCGACATGCTTTTCTATATTCCTGTAGGTCTCCTCGCTTATTACGGGCTTTAAATCTTCCTTTGTTTCTTCCCATATGATCCTTGGATTCACAGGGAGATATCTTTCTCTACCAAAATCTTCATCATTGTTTCCACTGGAAAACAGAACCTTTGCTATCAGTCCGTTTTTGAAAAGAGATGCGCGCCCTGCCTCAAGCGGCCTCCTTGTTATGTTTACGAGTTTTTCTGCTATTCTCAGGAAATCAGAAAACTCCTTCGGATTGTCCATAACAAGAATCATGTAATAGGTTGCAGCCTCTCGAGGTCTCTCTATTTTCATCCTTCCAAACATCATTTCAAAATCCTGAATATAATCCAGTTTAACGTTGGTTATAAGGTCATCATCTATTATGCATCCCATATTTTGACCCCTCCTGGCGACTCATTTTAAAGGAATCATTATTTATATATTTTGTGTATTACCTGAAAATCGATGAAAAGAGAGGACATAAGGGTGGCCATACTGAGAATAGAGGGTACAAACTGTGAACAGGAATCTTTTGATGCCTTCCGAAGACTGGGAACGAGACCGGAGTTTGTCCATCTGAAGCAACTCCTCAACATAGATTGTGATAAGAATGAGAGAAGATCGCTTTTCGATTTCCAGTGTATAATGATACCGGGTGGTTTTTCTGCCGGAGATTATGTGAGAGCGGGCGCCATATTTGCTGCCAGAATGAAAAGTAGGCTTCTTGGGGAATTAAAAGAGTATGTAAAACAGGAGTACCCAATACTTGGCGTATGCAACGGTTTTCAGGTTCTGATTGAGACGGGTCTACTTCCTGGAACAGATGAGATAATCAGTGAGCATCCAAGAGCATGTCTCATGACAAATGATTCAAATAGATTTGAATGCAGACCAACATATCTCAGGCATGATAACAGAGGCAAATGCATCTTCACCAGAAAAATCAGAAAGGGAGAAATAAGACTAATACCCAGTGCACATGCTGAAGGCAAACTTGTTTTTTCTCCGGAAGACAAGGATATTCTGAGAAGGATGGAAGAAAATGACCAGATCGTTTTCAGATACGTCAATCCAGATGGGGAACTCGCTGGATATCCATGGAATCCAAACGGCTCTGTTGATAATATAGCTGGAATCTGCAATCACATAGGAAACGTATTTGGGATGATGCCCCATCCAGAGAGAGTATTCTACAGATTTCAGCATCCCGACTGGACGAGAAAATTAACGGATAATCTGTATGGTGATGGGAAGGATATATTTGAGGCGGTTATAAATTACATAGAGCAAAAATTTTAAATTGACATAAATAGAAAATTAGAAAAATAAATAGCCAATGCTCTCAAAGTTGTGTATTCA
>JAGGWT010000056.1 GCA_021163455.1 Thermoplasmata archaeon
ATCTTATTTCTATAACATCCCAGAATTTCATTTATTGTCGGGCAAGTTGATCATGAGATAATCACACAAAAATGGATGTTGTTGACTTAGCAACATCCATTATTTCATCAACTTGCCGAACTACTGATTGCACCAACAATTTTATAAATATCTTTTCTATTCCACAGAATTACCTTAAGAGTTGCTGATACTATGGACGACGAGAAAATCAAAGAAGCGATAAAGGCGGCGCTCGAAAAATCGAAAAAGAGGAATTTCAAACAGAGTGTAGACGTAGCCATAACTCTCAAAGATGTCGATATGAACAATCCTAAAAACAGGATAGACGAGGAAGTTATTCTTCCGAATGGCAGGGGAAAGCCGGCAAAAGTAGCAATATTCGCGGGTGGAGAACTCGCTCTTAAGGCGAGAGATGTTGTTGATCTCATAATTAAACCTGAGGAGATAGATGACCTTGCGAAGGATAAGAAGAAGATGAAAAAGATAGCAAATGAGCACGACTTTTTTATAGCAGAGGCACCCCTGATGCCTGTTATAGGTAAAAAGTTAGGAGTTGTGCTTGGTCCCAGAGGGAAGATGCCGAAGCCGGTGCCACCGACTGCCGATATCAAGACCATAGTTGACAACCTGAGAAAAAGTGTCAAGATAAGGTCCAAGAGCAACAAAACATTCCATGCTGTTATAGGCACCGAAGATATGGAACCGGAAAAACTCGCAGAAAATCTGAAGGCGATAATAAAGAGGTTGGAGGATAAACTCGAGAGAGGTAGACACAACATAGAGTCTATATATGTGAAAACCACGATGGGTCCTTCCCAAAGAGTTATGTGAGGGTTTCCTATGGCGCACGTGGCTCAATGGAAATATAAAGAAATCGAGGAACTGAAGAAGATCATAAATTCCTATCCATCCATAGCCATAGTTGGGATAGAGAACATACCAGCTCCCCAGATGCAGAAATTGAGGGAGAAGATAAGAGAAATAGGTGTACTGCGGGTTAGCAGAAACAGATTGATCAAAAGAGCTCTGGAAGAGTGCGGAGGCAAATTCCCGGAGCTCGCAAAGGCAATATCGGGACAGACAGGAATACTTGCTGCAAAGGAAAACCCATTCAAACTGTATAAATTCATAAAGGCAAGCAGAACGAAGGCGCCGGCGAAAGGCGGGGAGATAGCACAGAGTGATATCGAGATCAAAGCCGGGGAAACACCGTTTAAGCCCGGTCCTATTGTTGGAGAGTTACAGAAGGTTGGGATACCTGCAGCTATCGAAGGCGGTAAGGTTGTAATCAAGAAGGATAAGGTTCTGGTAAAGGCTGGAGAAACCATATCAAAAGAGGTCGCTCAGGCATTAACATGACTTGAGATATACCCGATAGAGATAGGGCTGAACCTGAGAGCAGTTTATGAGGATGGTGTGGTCTACACTCCTGATCTCCTTGAGATAGATGAGGAGAAATTCAGACAGCAGATCATCGATGCTGTGAGAAATGCTCTCACTCTCGCTATAGACAGAAAGTGGGCAACAAAAGAAACGATAAACTATCTCATTTCAATGGCTCATCAGGATGCCCTTGCTTTATCTCTCTCGATAGGATTCCCGACGAAAGAAAATATGGAGCTGTTGTTGAGGAAGGCATATATTGAGGCTCTCCATCTCAAAAACTTGGTTGATAAGAAGAGTTAGGAGGAGATAAATATGGAATATATCTACAGCGCACTACTCCTGCACTCCGCGGGGAAGGAGATAAATGAAGAGAACGTGAAAAAGGTACTGGAAGCTGCCGGAGTAACAGTTGATGAGGCAAGGGTGAAGGCACTGGTTGCATCTCTCGAGGGTGTCAACATAGAAGAGGCGATAAAGAGCGCAGCACTGCCAGCCGCGGCACCGGCGCAGCCAGCAGCACAGCCAACAGAGGAGAAGAAGGAAGAGAAGAAAGAGGAAGAAAAGAAAGAGAAGGAAGAGGAAGTCAGCGAGGAAGAGGCTGCAGCAGGACTCAGCGCACTGTTTGGATAATCCTTCCCCTCTACTATATTTTCAATTTAAAGATAGTTGTATCCAGATTTCCGTATTTTACAGGAATCATATCCAGCGTTGTAAAACCAAGTTTTGCGATAATCTCCTCAACAAGGCCTTTATGAGGGGTAATCAGAACCAGTACGGAATCGCCCTTCAGCACATTCACAGCTCTTTCAAACAGACCGGTATACAACTCCTCTATGATTCTTTTCTTCCCTATTCTCAGACCATACGGTGGATTGGTTATGATGAAGTTCGCCTCAAAATCCTCCACTTTCAGGAAATCCTTTTTCATAAATTGAATGGTATCCAGTACTCCAGCTTCCTTTGCATTCTCGATAGCGCCGTCGACGTGTTTTCTGAACCTGTCGAAACCATAAATAGGGGAGAAAATCTCCTTTTCTGTGTAATCCGGCAGAATCTTTCCCATGAAATTGAAATAGGCAAATTTCCTGTTCTTTCCTGGAGGTATATCCCTCATTTTCATCGCTGCCTCTATCGGTATGGTGCCGCCGCCGCACATAGGGTCAAGAAGGATTTTTCCCTCCTTCCACCCTGATAGACGTATCATTGAACTTGCTATGGCTGTGTTGAGAGGCGCCGGATGATTGTAAACCCTGTACCATCTTTTGTGCAGAGCATTATCTCCAGTTGTATCTAAACCAACGAACAGCTCGTCGTGTATCAAATCAACCCTTATAATTACATCAGGGTTGTCAAGATTTACCTTCAATCTATGGCCTTTACTGAGCATGTAACTATCGATTACCCCCTGTCCCGCCTCCCTTGAGATATCAATAGACGTAAAATCGTGCTTGCCAATCCTCAGTGACCTTATCGCAAAACTCTGATACGGCTTTATAAAAGAGTAATCTAGGGATTTCAGACATGTGTAGATATCTTCCAGTTCATCTATGCAGGTATTTTCGATGAGAATCAATACCCTTTCGAGAGTTCTTGAAAAGAAATTTAGTTTCGGTACAAGTTCTTGGTTTCCCTCGAAAAACACCCTACCCTTTCCTTTTCTAATACTATAAATCCTTCCCCCAAGTTCCTCTATCTCTTCCGAAGAAACCTCTTCCAATCCCATTGGGACGGTTGCGTAGAATCTCATGTGAAATCAAGCAGGGTTTTTCTTGACTTATCTTCTGTAAAAAGCGACTTTATAGACTTTTCCACAAGCAGTAACCTTTGCCTTTCATAGTCTGGCAGGTCATATCTCTTTGCAAGCTCCTTCGAGATATCAAGATATTTTTCAACAGATTTTTTGTGAACCGTTAATGTTAACTTGCTTCCGCATTTTGGACACACTCCTTTGAGAGGCATCCTCCTGTAAACCGTGTTGCACGAGGCACATCTTATATTCTGTTTGCTGAAAGCCCTGAGATTTCCAAGTATATCAGGTAGAAAATGCTTTTCCAGAACCTTACACGCAACATCTCCTTCATCCACGGCTCTTATGAGTTTTGCCAGCCTTAACTGTGCATCGATTTTATCCATCATTGTCTTCAACTTCT
This sequence comes from Thermoplasmata archaeon, assembly GCA_021163455.1. Lineage (GTDB taxonomy): Archaea > Thermoplasmatota > E2 > DHVEG-1 > B18-G2 > B18-G2. Next base: position 3,537 of record JAGGWT010000056.1, read on the forward strand.
TGTAGGATGATTCCACAGGTCCTTCGGATATATCTCTTGTATCATGTGTGAATCCAAAAGCACCATACTGAAGGTAGCTCCCCAATCTGTGAGCAACTGTATCCATGTACTTCTCGATATCTTTGGGATGGAGAAACTTTAGCGTTGCTTCATAAAACTCAAGAGGATATCTGAACATCACATCTATGTTATGAGCTTCCTTATCAATCTCTCTTGGGTCTATTCTGGTTGAGAGAATCAGAGGGATATCCATTCTTCCTCCTCTTTTTTCAGGTATGTATGAGTTGGAGAAGTTAAGGAGAGCATCGAGCAAAAGCATTACGGTATCTTCATCTCCATCGCAGTTCCTTCTCTTGGCAGCATGATAAAACGGGTGTGCAAATCCAACCTGGGCATCGGTGAAACCTATTATTCTCCCAACCACTCCACTGGATGTATGAGGGGCAAGACCTATAACGAGATGCCCCACGAGATCTTTTATATCTTTCACATTGTAGAATCTCTCCATGCCATAGAATTTTTCAAGAAGTTCATCAACAAAGTTGGCGATTTTTAAAAGATACTCTGCACCTTTCCTCGAGATAATCGCATCCTGGACTTTAAGCTCACATATCTGCTCTTCACTCTGGAGAGGATTTCCAAATATGTCTTTCTCGTATCCTAACGATTTCAATACCTCAACAGATGTTCCTATCTCTCTTGGCTTGAAGTGGGTTAAAGGAACATCAGTCATATCAAATCTGGTTGTTCCATCTTTGAAAACAAAAATCCCCGCTCTCGCTCTCAGTATACCCTTTTCCAAGGGTTCCGGCGTTTTCTCCTTTGATATTGTTCCTATCACACCTTTTATGGTTTCTGGAAGGGCATCCAGTCCCATTCTCTCTTTCGCTTTCTTCAACTCCTCCCTGAGATTGATTTCCTGCTCAACCACCTTCCCCATTGAAACTGTATGTTCACCACAATCGCAGAATGTTCTGTAAGTTACTTTTCCGCATTTCGGGCATTTTCTCAGTCCGACCTCAACTTTTATCTTCCCATTTTCAGCAGCATTGTTGATAAGCCTCTGATTTCCACCGTAATTTCCAACTG
>JAGGWT010000038.1 GCA_021163455.1 Thermoplasmata archaeon
ATTACGATGAAGGATATTACTATCTCGCACTCATGGAGTCTGCTCAGGCAAAAGCACTGATGGATTATTACCTCAATCGTCCAGACATAAATAATGGAAAGGAGGCAATAAGAATAGCAGAAACATATCTCAATTACACATCTACTTCCATGTCAGAAATCTACGAATCGAATCTTGTAGATGCTCCGTTTGCAGAGATTTACTTTGAACTTGCAGAACTTCATATCAAGGATGCAAAGAAACAGGATAGAGATTCGGCAAAAATCACCATAGCAACCCTCTCCATAAAAGAATCGATGATCGCAAAGGAGCAGGCAATCGCTGCGATGTTCCTGAGCAAAACAGCCGGTTTATCGCTCGAGAATCCTCAATCTACAGATCAGAATGTAAATAATAGCTTTAACCAGTATGTGCTGGCGGGATTGATATTGGTGGTAATTGTGCTTGCTCTTGCAATTGTCAAAAAATTAAGGAAGTGAGTTACCCTCAGAATTATCCACTGTCAATCTTTCAATTCCTAGCTGTAATATCTCATCTGATAGGTGTTGGGAAGCTAACTGTAGATACCCATCTACATTATATATATCATACCTGAAGGGGCAGAATCTATTTCATCACAATCGGCTTTGCAGCATCTCATTAATTTATTTAGAAGAAAAGAATTTGTTATTACATCATGTGTGACCCGCGTGATATTATAAAAGGAAACCTTTAATAAAGGCAAATCTTTTACGTCTTTGGAGAGGGGTGAGAATGAAAAAACTCGTAGAGGAGGCTATTGCAAGGAGTAAAGAGGAGAATAGAAGGAACAACGTACCAAGAAGAAACAACCCGTCACCAAGCAAACCATCAGTCGGAACAGATGAAAAAGAACTCGAGGCAGTCCTTTCAAGCCTCAAGACAGTGATTCGTGTCGTCGGCTGCGGCGGCGCAGGAACGAATACCATAGACAGATGCGTTGAAGAGAGCATAATCGGAGCAGACCTCATAGCCATAAATACGGATGCACAGCATCTGCTCAGATCCATAGCTCCCACCAAGATACTGATAGGACGCCATATAACCAGAGGTCTTGGAGCAGGTTCTCTTCCACAGGTTGGTGAGGAGGCGGCTCTCGAGAGTGAGGCAGATATAAGAAATGCTCTCGAAGGCTCTGATATGGTATTCGTTACCTGCGGTCTTGGGGGAGGTACAGGAACAGGTGCATCTCCAGTGGTTGCAAGACTTGCCAAGGAGATAGGTGCTCTTACCATAGGGGTTGTTACCCTTCCTTTCTCGGTAGAGGGCGCCATAAGAATGGAAAATGCTGAGGCAGGACTCAAGAGATTGAAGGATGCATGCGACACCGTGATAGTGATACCGAACGACAAACTACTTTCGATAGTGCCAAACCTTCCTCTGAATGCAGCCTTCAAGGTTGCCGATGAGGTTCTGATGAGAAGCATTAAGGGAATAACAGAGATGATAACCGTCCCTGGACTGGTGAATCTGGACTTCGCAGACCTCAAGACCGTGATGAAGCGCGGTGGTGTTGCAATGATAGGCCTTGGAGAGGCAGAGGGAGAAAACAGGGCGGTTGAGGCAGTGGTTGAGGCACTGAACTCACCGCTTCTCGATGTGGATATTTCGGGAGCAACAGGCGCACTCATCAATGTGGTTGGTGGAGATGACATGACGATAAGCGAGGCAGAGAGGGTCGTTGAGGAACTCTATTCCAGAATAGACCCGAATGCGAGAATAATATGGGGTACCAGTATAGACCCATCACTCAAGGGAAGAATAAGGACCATGGTTGTGGTCACAGGCGTGAAATCAAAACAGATACTTGGACCAGAGAAGAAGGATATCTTCAGGGAAGAGATAGGAATCGACGTGGTGAGATAGCGAAACAAAGACAGGTGATGAGCTTTATCTCCTTCCAGCGTGAGCTATATCGACACCTAGAAGACCAGAGGTCGCAGTATAAAACCGCTATCACCCACGCCCTACATCAAACGAATAGATGAATATTTTATCTACTAACAATCCCTATTTCAAGCAATAGTTTAATATATCAAAAGTTGTATTCAGCCATTACTTCTGAATCTCATGAAGTGATGGAATATGGGCAGAGGTCTGTATACTGCTAGGAAGATGAAAAGAGACAGGCAGAAATTCAGATGGAGTGATAGATATTACAAGAGAAGGGTTCTCAGACTCAAGGAGAAAGCAGATCCTCTCGAGGGTGCACCGCAGGCAAGAGGCATAGTTATAGAAAAAGTCGGTATAGAAGCAAAGCAGCCGAACTCAGCGATAAGAAAGTGTGTCAAGGTTCAGCTCATAAAGAATGGTAGACAGGTTACCGCTTTTGCTCCAGGAAATAATGCCATAAGTTTTATAGATGAGCACGATGAAGTCGTGATTGAGGGAATCGGAGGTAGAATGGGAAGGTCAATGGGAGATATTCCCGGAGTCAGATATAAAGTCATAAAGGTTAATGGAGTTTCTCTGCAGGAACTGATAAAGGGTAAGATAGAGAAACCAATGAGGAGATAAACATGGCGGAGGAAAAAAAGGATAATGTGGAGTTTCCAAAGGTGTTTCCTCTTCTCCAGAAATACGACCCTAGCGAGGTCAAGATAGAGGACAAAGGTCTTGCGAGATACATCTGCCTGGAACCGAGGTTGTTCACTGGAGGAACACATGCAAACAAGCACTTTGGCAAGGCAAGAGTGTACATCGTTGAGAGATTGATCAATAATCTTATGAGAACCGAGCACTACAATGGAAAGAAGATTAAGGCGTACAAGGCTGTGGAGAAAGCCTTTGATATTATAGCAAACAAGACGAAAAAGAATCCCATACAGGTGCTGGTTGACGCCATACAGAATGCTGCTCCAAAGGAAGAAGTTACAAGGCTTTATTTTGGAGGTATTTCTGTTCCGAAATCTGTTGACATATCTCCATCAAGAAGACTTGATATCGCCCTGAGAAACATCTGTCTTGGAGCTATATCAAAAGGAAAAGTTGGGAAGGGAGGTATAGAGAAGAGACTGGCTGAGGAGATTATGAAAGCAGCCAGAAACGACCCATCCTCTTATGCAATCTCCCAGAAGGAAGAGATAGAAAGGGTCGCAAGATCAGCACGCTGATTCTGGTGGTGGTTATGGGAAGGAAAGAGGAAAATATACGAAAGGCAAAGGATCTGATGTTTAAAATAGATCAGATAAGGAATATTGGAATAGCGGCACATATAGATCATGGAAAAACCACTCTCTCCGACAATCTACTCGCGGGCTGCGGCATGATGAGTGAAGAGTTAGCGGGCAAGCAACTCGTCTTAGATTACGATGAGCAGGAGCAGGCGAGAGGGATAACAATCCAGACCGCAGCAGCATCAATGGTTCACGAGTTTGAGGGACAGGAGTATCTGATAAACC
>JAGGWT010000066.1 GCA_021163455.1 Thermoplasmata archaeon
CCATCTGATGCATTTATACCCATCAAAGTACCTCCTCGTAAGTCCTATAAAAAAGCCCGTTTAAATCTTTTCGGATTTACCTGCTTCTATTGTGAAGGAGTATCACGGGAGAGATCGATGTGAGATATCAATACCTGGAAAGTAAAAATATAAATATTTAAATCTGATATTTACTACAAACTGGAGGTGGAGGGATCAATATAAAGCTAAAACTGAGGAGAGAGAAGGAGGGGAATAAAGATAATAATGAAGAAATGACTGTTAGAGAGATTGACCTTGGGGATGGTACCAGAAAGATGCTGAAATTTGAGAAAAAGGATGAAAAGAAAGAAAAAGAGCAGGAAACCGAAACAGAAAAGGCACCGGCGGAGGGGGCGAATACCGGGGCAAAAGATAAAGATACTCCTACGAAAGATAGTCCTACCCCAGAACAGAAAAAGGAAACAACACCGGCTCCGCCACAGACTCAGGAAACCACCACTCCGGTGGTTCAAACTCCTCTCATGGACAAACAGCTGGCGAAGCTGGAAACAGAGATAGCAAAGAACAGGGAGATGATAAAGAATCTGGAAGAGAAAGTGGAAACCATAAATAAGGACCTTGATGACCTTGTCAGTCTGTATGAAATAGTATCGGAGCAGATGAATCCATTTGTCGGTCTATCGAAGGTTACAAAGAAGAGATTGGAAGCTCTGGAAAAACTCACTGAGGAGTTCGACAAAATAAAAAGTAGACTCGATGACCTGGAGATTCTCGTTGGTAAGGTTCCGGCAAGCGGCGCCGTGAAAACGGAAGGGAGCACAGAAGCGAGATACACAGAGGAAATTGATAAGATGATGGATACATCAATATCGGCACTGGTCATAGAGAATGAGATTGATGCATTCATTGATAAGTTTCTGGAGGAGGTAAGAAATGAGTAAGAGGAGTTTAACCGAGGAGTTTGAGCTGAGCAGCGAGCTTTCGACACTTGTGGCTCAGGGTAAAATTACTCCGAAAATAGCAGAGAAAATTAAGGAAAAGGTGAAAAAGAAGGGTGTGAAACTTACAAAAGAGCAACTGTACAAACTGGTCGATAAGATAAATTCTCTGCTGAGGAACATGCCCTCCGGCAACATTTCTCCCAATCAGACCGCACCCTCACAGCCGGAGGAAGCAGCAGAGGGAACAGAAAGCAAGACAGTATCTACATTGGGCACACCAAACACAAGTATAAACAGAGAAACCGGGAGCGTAGACAGATTTCTCAAAGATCTCGAGGAGCTCAACAAGAGAATAGATAGACTGGAAAAAATGCAGACAGAGTGGATGAAAAGCATTGATGAAAAGATAGGCATGTGGACAGGCAGAGAGGTGAATGTTCCGGGAGAGAACGTAAAAGTTGAAAATGCGATGCTTGACCATCTCCCCAATGATCCTGAAGCCGTGGTTATCGTCATGAAGTGGTTGCAGTATCTCATAGACAGAGTGGGTAAGGATAGCATATCAAACGTTCTGAACTACTATGTAGACATAGGCTGGATCAATGATGATGTCAAATCAAAACTGCTCGAATACTGTGAGGGAATAACCGAAGAAAGTAAGGGGAGAAAAAAGCTCGTTGCAAAGGATCACATACAATCCTTTCTTTACATACAGAGATTGAAGGGAACGAACATAGATGAACACCTCATGGGAAAAATAGAAAGAGAACTCAACAAGATATCCAAATATATCGAGAACATATCCTTCCAGTGAATTGGATAACATAAACTGGAAGAGGGGATAGGGGTGGGATTCTCCACGTCAGCAGCCTTTGCCATACTCGGAGTATGCATATTCGTATGCCTGGATATACTTTCCAGCAGCTTTCTCCCATCCCTGTCCGAGCTCAATACCTCATATAAATATATGGAGAAGAGAATGGTCGAAAAATTGAATACGGATATCGATGTGATAGATATAACAAAAACCAGCGGTACAACATACAACATCTCGATAAAGGTAAAAAACACTGGCAGCACAGAGCTGGATGTCAGCGATTTCACTGTCATAGTGAACGGAACCATCGAAAGCTACAGCACAGATAAGGAGTATCTCTATCCCCTTGATATCGTGAATATAACGGTTACCAACCTCACGTATACAGGAACCATCAGGGTAAAGGTGGTTACCGGAAATGGAATTGGAGATTATGGAACCTACACGGCATAGGTGAGGAGGAATGGGATTTAGCTTAGCAGGCTCACATCTAATATTCTTCGTTGCATCCGTAATCGTAGCCGGCGCCGTCGCCGGAGTTTTTACAGCGGTAACTTTCAATATTAGCAACAGTCTGAGCGAGAAGTGTGACAGAGTCAAAGAGAAACTTGACACGGATTTTGAAATCATAAATGACCCTGAGAAAATCCCGCTGAGCGGGAGCTACTATCTGTTCTACATAAAGAATACAGGTGGCAGTAAAATAGAAACAACGAATGATACTTTTCAGGTTTTCATAGATGGCAATCTTCTGGATAAGGGGAGTTATTATTTCTCACCAAGTGTGGTATTTCAATCAGAAGTTACCACTCTGTACATAGCTTCCACCGAGATATCTTCAGGCAATCATAGATTGAGAATCGTTGGTCCCGCCGGGGTCTATGATGAGTTTGTATTTAATGTGTGAGGTGAGATGATGCCCCAGTACAAATCTATAGTGCTGGAGAGGGGCGGAGAAAAGGATGGGTTTGCCCAGAGATTTGGCCAGGTCATACCGGATGGTTCCCTTGTTCTGCTGGAGGGTGAAGAAGGTACAGGAAAAAGTATTTTTTGTCAGAGATTCTGTTTTAGTTTCTTAAGAAATGGTTATTCCTGCTCATATATATCGACTCAGTACACGGTTAAAACCTTTCTCAGACAGGTTGCTTCTGTAGGATATGATATGAAGGAGTATCTGATGTCCGGAAAACTCTTTTTCATATCAACTGAAGTAACACTCGCTGAAACCCTGCCCAGAAACACCTTCTTCAGATCTCTGATTACGGCAAAGAAGTTATTCGAACCTGAAATTATTTTTATCGATTCCCTTTCCACACTTCTCAAAGATAGCCTGACAAAAGAAAATCTGGTAGAACTCAAAAGTTTCTTCAACAGACTGAAGGGGTCTGGGAAGATTATCTTCATAACCATAAATCCAAAAGAGTGGGACGAGGAAATAAACCACGAGTTCAGGATGATTGCTGATATCCATTTTATGGTGACAAGAGAAACAAAGCCAGGCCTTGGTATAGTACACAACATATATCTCAAAAAGTTCAACGGCGCCAGGCACAGGTATGAGCCGGTAACAACCTTTTCGGTGAGGCCTGGAATAGGACTTACCATAGAGACATCATCGGTTGCATTCTGAGGTGATGCAATGCTGATGGATGAGAAAGAAATTGAAAAGATTATAAGGGAGAACCCTCACCTTGCTGAGTATCTCGAGAGTATAAAAGACAAGATGGAGATGCCAAAATTCTACAGCCAGGTTCCGAGAGATTTAAAAGGGGAGAAATATCCAAACCTTATCTATCCCACAAAGGAGACCATTTTCATCCACATATACAGATTACCAGGGATGGAAGAGATAGAGTATCATGCGATAGAGCCAACTCTAAGCGAAGAGGAGAAGAAGAAGAGAGATATGATTATGGAGAGGCTCTACGAGGAGGCAATAAAAAAGAAGGAGATGAGTACGAAAGAGGAGATAAGGGAACTTATCAGAAAGATGATGGACAGGATAGTGGTTGTATCTGAGAAAGGTGCCTCCACTGAAGAAGGTAAAAAGAAAGGACTTTTTGGGGGTCTTGCGAAAAGCAAGATAGTTCTCACACCGCTGGAGAGAGAAAAGATAGAATACGATATAACCAAAAACATTGTCGGCGGCGGCCCCCTCGAACCTTTCATGAGAGACCCGTATATAGAAGATGTTCACGTTATAACCGGTCAAAATGTCTATCTCGTTCACAAGGTCTTTGAGATGGTGAAAACCAACATATTCATAGATGAAAAGTGGGCACCTACATTTTCGCAGGAATTTAGCGAGAAGATAGGTAGTCCCGTAAGTGATGGTCAGCCCATAGCGGATGGTACACTTCCGGATGGTAGCAGAGTAAATATAATCCATAGCAAGGATGTTAGTTTAAAAGGACCCACTATGACCATACGAAAGTTCAGTGAAACCCCGATAAGTGTGACCCAGCTCATAAAATGGGGAACGATGAGCGCGGGAATAGCTGCATATCTCTGGCTTTGCTTACAGTATGGAAGAAGCGTTTTCGTATGTGGAGAGACAGCATCAGGAAAAACCACAACAACCAATGCAATAATTCCATTTATACCTCCTGAGAAGAAGATATATACTGCAGAGAATACTCCTGAGGTTCATGTTCCGCATCCCGTCTGGCAGCAGCTTTTGACAAGGTCAACCGGACCGAAGGAGAGTCATGTGGATTTGACAGACCTTCTGGATGCTGCTCTGAGATCAAGACCTGATTATATAATACCGGGTGAGGTGAGAGGGATAGAAGCAAGGGTTGTATTTCAGGCAATGCAGACAGGACATCCTGTAATCACAACATTCCACGCTGGAAGTGTGACAAAGGTTATACAGAGGTTCACGGGTCATCCGATAAACATACCGAAACCATTCATGGACAACCTGGATGTTATTCTCATTCAGATGGCTGTAGAGAGGAAGGGAAAGAGGATAAGAAGGGTCCTCTCAGTGGAGGAAATAGAGGGATACAATAAAGAGGTTGATGCAATCATGTCAAGAAGGGCTTTTGAATGGAATCCCGTAGATGATACCCATCTGTTCAGAGCCAACAGAAACAGCTACATCCTGGAGGAGAAGATAGCAAAGAATGCCGGTTTTGAGGACAGGATGCAGATATATGAGGAATTCGACCTGAGGAAGAAAATCCTGGAGAGGATGGTTGAAGAGGGTATAATGGATTACTACGAGGTTGTAAAGATAGTATGGACGTATTACAAAGAGGGTGTTGACGGACTACCATTCTCGGTGTGATGGTGAGTATGCAAGAGATGAATAGAGATGAAATTGAGAAACTCATTCAGCAGAACCCCCATCTTAAAGAATATCTTGATAGTTTGAGAGAAAGGATGGGAATGCCGAAATTCTTCAAGGCGCCGCCCATGGAGCTGAGTGAAGAAAAGTTTCCGAATATTATCTATCCGACAAAGGGTTCTGTCTTTGTACATATTTACAGACTGCCAGGGATGGAGGAGATAGAATACCATGCCATTGAGCCCTCACTGGGGGAGGAAGAGAAAAAACTCAAAGACAAAGTGATGAAACTCATGCTCCGAGATGTTGTCAAGAAAGATATTCCAGAAGGAGATGATGGTCTCAGAAAGGTTCTCAAGGAGCTTCTGGATGAAATCATCATCACCACCGAGAGTGATGTGAAGATAAAATCATCGAGAGGAATATCAAAGCTCCTAGGAAAAAGCGAGAACAAAATATACATGAAACCACATGAAAAAGAAAGGTTAGAATACGAAATCATGAAAACGCTTGTCGGCGGCGGGCCGCTTGAGCCGTTCATGAGAGACCCGTACATAGAAGATATCCATGTAATAACCGGAGAATATGTACATCTTATTCACAAGGTATTTGGCATGATAAAGACAAATGTGATGATACCAAAAGATGAGGCTCCAAGATTTACCAGAGCGTTGAGTGAAAAAATGGGAAATCCTGTTAGCGAAGCAAAGCCCATATCAGATGGTATACTTCCAGATGGTAGTAGAGCAAACATAATCTACAGTTCTGCTGTGAGTATCAAAGGACCAAGTATGAGTATAAGAAAATTTACCGAGGTTCCCATAAGCGTAACCCAGCTAATAAAGTGGAAAACCATATCTGCGGGAATAGCTGCATATTTCTGGATATGTCTCCAGTATGGCAGGAATATTATTCTGTGTGGAGAAACCGCATGTGGGAAAACAA
>JAGGWT010000029.1 GCA_021163455.1 Thermoplasmata archaeon
AAAATTACAAACTTTCTCGCCTCTGTGTAGAGCAGATAGCGAAGAGCGATTTTTCTCTCGATGTCCAGACGAAATCTGATCTCGTTATAAGAGATATCGATGTGCTGAAAAAGGTGAAAGAGGTTGTTGTTGGATTAACCATACCGACCTTAAGAGATGATGAAAGGAAGTTGATGGAACCGAGGGCGCCGGCGATCGAGAAGAGATTAAGAGCGCTGGAAAAACTGTCAAAAGAGGAAATCAGAAACTATGTCTTTCTTGGTCCTGCATATCCAACTATAGAGGTTGAAGAGGTTGAAGAGGTTGTGGAATGTTTCGCAAAGCATGGCGCCGATGTGATTATAGTTGATGATCTCCATCTAAAGGAGGGAGTTTGGGAGAATATCCAGAGGAATCTACCCAGAGACCTCGAGAGAATTTACAGGAGGAGGTTGTTTGATGAGAGGAAAAGGTACTATGATAGGATTTTCAGGGAGGTCGAAAAATGGTGCAAAGAATACAACGTGGGGTTTGAAAGGGCTTTCTGAGCTGAAATTTCATGATTTTGTCTTGCATTTCGCAGAACAGATTGGTTGTTTACTCACAGTAAACAACAATCCGCCCCTGTCTGGATGATGTGAATTTCCTTGCTGCCTGCTCTGTAGAAATTTCTGCGCAGATAGAGTTTAAAAAGGTCTTTCGACCTACTATAAATCATGAAAGCAGAAGTGGTGAACGTTAAGGGTCTTACCTTTATCGGAAAGGCAGAGAGCAACCACTGGATGGTGATGGACGGAAGCAAAGAATTTGGTGGCTTTGAAGCAGGTATTAAGCCAATGGAAGCGGTTCTTGTTGCACTTGGCGGATGTACAGGTATGGATGTAGTATCGATCCTCAACAAAATGAAGGTAAACTTCGACTCTTTTGAGATAACAATCGATGCCGAGAGAGCGAAAGAGCATCCAAAGGTATTTACAAAGATTCATATCACCTACCGATTCAAGGGCAAAAATCTACCAAGAGACAAGATAGAAAAAGCAGTGAGATTGTCTCAGGAGAGATACTGCTCTGTCTCGGCGATGCTAAGAAAGAGTGCAGAGATAGATTGGGAGATTGAGATAGCAGAGGAATAAAAAACTCCCACTAACTCAGTTCCCTCTATCTCTTGGCGCCGGCGCAAAGGTTGGAATTCAATCAACATCCAGTAATTCTCATCTGTCGTGTGCGATGCGTTAACATTTAAATAGGAGCAGTATTATTGGTATTACGGGGGATAAAAATGAAAGTGAAATGGCTGGCTGTATTTGTGATATTGATGTTGTCTCTTTTCAGTCAGATTCCCGTGCAGGGGATCCAAAGTTCCGAAAACAGAACCGGAGGCACAGTAGAAACAGTACATGTAGATGCTGGCAAGACAATCATTTACCTGGCACCATATCTTGATCTCCAAATATTCAACCCGTATTTATATGAAATTAACAAAACGGTAGATATAAACAGCGATACCAATGTCTCACTGTATTTGGATGTGAGATGGGACGTACAACTCGATATGAACTACAATTTTCCAATTGCATTGCTTTTCCTGAAAATGCAACTGTGCGATGAGTGGGGATTAGAGATAGACGCCGACAGAACCATACTCGTTGGTATAAGAGGTACGGAAAAGAAGGTGTATCTGGAAACGGGATATCTGGTGACTAACGTGAGTGAAAATTCAACCCTGTTTAACAGAGCACTCCTTTATGTGACAGCTATACCAGCAGGACCATTGATGAGGACGAGGGTGATTGGTAGAGTAATAAATATCCATATCGTATGATCACGGTGATACTTAGTAGAATGTAAAGGGGGTTGAGTGGATGAGATGGTTGTTTGCACTTGCAGTTGTGATTGCTTTTATTTTACCCTTCTCTACTGGCACCGCCGCACCACCCGGGCAGAAAACACTCTGTGGAGTGGGCACAGATTTTGATCTCTCAGTTATCGTTGAACTCGACCCAGGGCTAGAACCCAATATTCTGAATGAGAGAAACCTCACCATAGAAAAGGAAATCCCGGTCAACTGGTCAATGGATGACCATATGAATTGCACTTGGGCAAGTTCATATCACGTCTGCTGGAACGTGGAGGTCGTTCCCGCATGTCTTGCACCATTCGTTATTGGTTTCCTGAAAGCAGAACTCTACAATGAAAAAGGCGAACAGGAAGATGCCTGTTTTGCAGTTGCATTTACCCCAGCAGTCAATACGGGTGCAGAGAAAGTGGTGAAGATGAATCTCGTAAGTAAAGGCTTCCCCATAGAGAAAAACATGACCGTGACCATGAAGACGAGGTTTGTTGCTTTCCTGTTTCCAAGCTTGCCGCCTTTCAAGACACCGACTATCGAGAGAACACTGGTTGCTCACTTCGTATAGCATCATCGGCAACATTCTCTTTCCCTTATGGCAACTGGCCAGATTCCATACCAGATAACTCAATAAACCTTTTCAAAATCCTGCAGAGGTCTAAAAGATCGTCAACAGCGATATTTTCTCTCTCAGTGTGAGCCAGACTCAACTCTCCAGCACCGAACACGACAGATGGTATCCCTTTTTCAATCAAATTCGCTGCATCCGTCCACGCTGGCATACCTGAATACTCGACTCTCCTGACATCACTTACCGCCCTCTCGAGTAATCTCACAACTTTCTCA
>JAGGWT010000129.1 GCA_021163455.1 Thermoplasmata archaeon
GAGAACTTTGGTCTAACAGGAGCAAAGAGAGACATATCTGCTGAAGAGAGAGACAACTGTACAACTCTTCCTTTCCCGAAATAGTTCTTTCCTATCCTCTTTTCATACTGTATCGACAGTGCTTCGATTGACGTAATTGATACCCACAGCAAGAGCAGAGCCAAGAAAGTAGGAGGAAAATACAATTTCATCTTCTTTTAAACTAATTGCATTGATTTTTAGTCCTGCAAAACCACATGCACCAATCAGTCCTCGCCACACACAGAAAGCGTGAAAGAGACTATACCATTCAACTGGATCATATAACTTTCCATAGAACTCTCCATCCCACACCTTGACGCCATTTAAACCCTTAGTCCAAATCCGTCCCGATGATGGATTTATAATAGACCCCGGCATCTCCCAGCATGTGACTTCGTTACCAAGGCGGATAAATCCTAGTAAGCCTATGGGTAAACAAAATTTAAGCATACAAGCAAAGAGACACACTTACAGCAAATACTTTACTGGACATTTTCTCATCTTTCTAATATAAAAGAATTAGTGAAGAGATGCAAACAGCGGCAGGAACACCAGAGAGACTATGGACATCAGCTTTATCAGGATATTCAAGGAGGGGCCCGATGTATCCTTACATGGATCTCCAACGGTATCTCCTATCACAGCCGCCTTGTGGGCATCGCTTCCCTTACCACCAAGGTGGCCTTCCTCGATATACTTCTTAGCGTTATCCCACGCGCCGCCGGCGTTGGCCAAGAAGATTGCAAGAAGGAAACCTGTAACGGTTGAACCTGCCAGCAGACCGACGAGTGCCCCCTTATAGTCCCATATACCTATAACCACAGGTATCACAACAGCCAGTAGAGAAGGAACTATCATCTCTCTAAGTGCACCTCTGGTTGCTATCCTTATGCAGCCCTCATAATCTGGTTTGCCTTTACCTTCCAGAATACCAAGTTCCCTGAACTGTCTTCTTACTTCATTGACCATTTTTTCTGCTGTCCTTCCGACTGCTCCGAGGGTAAGTGCAGAGAATATGAAAGGAAGCATTCCTCCTATGAATAGCCCGGCAACAAGGTTTGGATTTGTCAGAGCTATATTGACATTTGGATCATATTGTTTCACACGTGTAACAAAGGTGAATATCAATGCCAGTGCTGTTATGGCCGCGGAGCCAATAGCAAAGCCCTTACCCATCGCTGCGGTTGTGTTTCCAACAGCATCGAGCTGCTCAGTTCTTTTTCTTATCTCTTCACCAAGCCCTGCCATTTCTGATATACCTGCCGCATTATCCGCAACTGGTCCATAACAATCGGTGGCAAGCGATATACCGAGGGTTGAAAGCATACCTATGGCAGCAAGGGCCACTCCATAGAAGTTTGCAAACTGATATGCAAGAACCATGGCTATCGCTGTAGAAACTATGGGGATAACCGTGCTCAGCATACCCATGGACATGCCCTGCAAAATATTCGTTGCCGGACCTGTCTGTGATGCTTCCGCTATTATTCTTGCAGGTTTTCTCTGATGAGATGTGAAGTACTCCGTGGATACACCTATGATGAGACCATCAACAAGACCAGCAATGATTGCATAGTATGGATTCATATCCTTTATTAACCAGTAAGTGACAAGGCCGGCAAGAATGGCAAATATTATAGCGGAGCCAAATAGACCATTTCTCAATGCGGTGTACGGATTCCTTGCTTTGACAAAAACCATGGCAACTATAGAAGAGATTATACCGAGAGCAGCAATAAGCAGAGGATAAATATGCCCATATGCGAATGAGAGAATTATACCCAAGCTCATGCCCGAGATAATTGAATCAACATAACTCTCGAAGAGGTCTGCTCCCATACCTGCAACGTCTCCAACGTTATCCCCAACGTTATCCGCTATAACAGCAGGGTTTCTCGGGTCATCTTCAGGTATGCCAGCTTCGACCTTTCCAACCAGATCTGCTCCAACATCTGCAGATTTTGTGTATATTCCGCCACCAACTCTTGCAAACAGAGCTATGGATGATGCCCCAAAACCAAATCCAAACAGGATGGCGGCGGCTTCCTTGTAGTAGATGAGATAAAATATGCTCAATCCCAATATGCCAAGACCCACAACAGAAAGACCCATAACAGCTCCTGACGAGAAAGCAACTGTTAGACCTTTCTGAAGACCTTTCTTGCTGGCCTCTGCTGCTCTCGCATTTGCTGTGGTTGCTATCCTCATGCCGATGTTTCCGGCGAGGGCGGAGAAAAATGCTCCAACCAGGAACGCAATACTGGTCTGCCAGGGTATATCTGTTACTCTACTCAATGCGAAGAGTAATATGGCTACAATCACAACAAATACCGATATGATTTTGTACTCCTCATTCAGAAAAGCAAGTGCTCCCCGGTAGATGTAATTTGAGATTTCTTTCATTTTTTCTGTTCCTGCCGGTTTTTTTCTGATGTAAATTGTCAGTCCAACGGCACACAAAAGGGCTATAATTCCACTGACTAATGGAATAACATCTATAACCTCCATCTTCACCACCGCTCCCGACATCCGATAAAAGTTATTTAACTGTTGCGAAAAAGGTACCCGCGAACTAACTATTTCTGACGAGGTGGCTTATTGCTATTTTCACTCCATCTGTCATCTCTTGGAGGTTCATCTCACTAAGAGGTGGAACATGGATGAACATCACTTTCAGTTCAGGGTTGTTTTTCTCCTTGTAGTCCAGCAACCTGTAAAACAGGTAGTTGCAGAGATAAAATCCCGCAAAGTAACTCACCCTGGAGGATATATTTTCTTTCTTCATATCTGCGGATATTTTGTGCAGGTTAACGTCTGTTGTGAGAAGTGGAGGAGAGTGTTTCTGGATGAAACGAATGAAAGGAAAATTCTCATCCCATCTCAGATTCACCGCCAGTTTTTCAAGCCTAATTATTGAAGATTTCGGTGCAAGACCTATACTTACAACCGCGCACGGATCATATCTCTCTATGAGTTCGAGGGTTTTGTTGTATGAGATATTCCACTCTACCTCTAGAGATATACCAACAATTTTTACACCATCAATGGTGGTTCCATTCAGATTCTCTGCAATGAGTTCGGATGGATTTACATCATAATTTCCAAACGGTTTAAAGCCCGTGACCAAGACCACTTTTTCTTCAGATTGCGCCGCCTGCAAATTTATGGAGAAGATGATGCAGATAAGAACTATCGCGAGGAGTTTGTATCTCATCATTAATCATTTACTTCTTTCATGTATTTAACCCATTCTTTAACCCCAGTGAAATGCAGCAGTAAGATAGCACAGAGTAAAATTGTATAATAAAATTTTATAAGTTGCTAAGAATACATTTACTCAATGAAATCGAGAGAGGACTTTGAATCTTTTATACCCGCTGAAAAAGACCTGCCGGAGCTATCCCTACGTGCTATCCTCATAGGAACTTTTCTTGCCATACTTCTCGGTGCGGCAAATGCTTATCTTGGATTGTATGCTGGCATGACCGTCTCAGCCATCATTCCCGGCGCCGTGATGGCGCTCGCCTTTTTGAAACCTTTCAAGGGTACTATCCTAGAAGTTAATATTGCCACAATGGGTGCATCCGCTGGAGAATGCATCGCAGCAGGTGCAATATTCACCATTCCTGCTCTGGTCATACTCGGGGTGTGGAAAGATATAAACTATATCCAGACCACCCTCATATCCCTGCTTGGAGGTATTCTTGGCGTACTGTGGATGGTTCCACTCAGGAGAGCCCTGGTAACAAAAACAGAGTTGCCTTTCCCGGAAGGTGTGGCTGTTGCAGCGGTTCTAACATCAACAGTTGGCGGGGAGAGAATAACAAGAAAGAGGGAAGGAACAGGTATTGTATGGCTTCTACTGGGCGTTTTGATAGCCGGTCTTTACAAATTGGGTGAAACCGTTTTCAATCTGTTCAGTGGCGCGATAGAGTATATAGGAAGCATAGGCAAATACCGAATAGGAGGAGTATCAAGAGAAGGTTTCATATATGGAGGTATTGCAACATCTCCCGCTCTGCTCGGGGTTGGCTGGATTATCGGCTTCAGAATCTCATCTTACGTTATGGTTGGTGGTCTGCTCGGATGGATGATGATAATGCCCCTGCTCGTTCTGACTCAGGGTTTACCTATTCCTGCAAATGAGTATGCATCCATGGGCTCACTGCTCGGAGGATTCTACACAATATGGGCTGAACAGGTGAGATACATTGGCGTAGGCGCCATGCTCGTGGGAGGATTATGGGCAATATGGACCATAAGGAACAACCTGATTGATAGCGTTAAGGAAGCGATAATGGGTCTGAAAGAGGGGAAAACAGTGAACAGGAAGAGAACAGAAATGGACCTGAATTACAGGCTGGTTTTTGTATCAATAGTGCTCATGGTTTTTCCTGTCTTCCTGCTCTATATCTGGCTGTCAAATGCCATAGGAATATCCTTTATCATGGCGGTTATAACGATTCTTTTCGCTTTTCTTGCGAGTGCTCTTGCCGGATATCTCACGGGTCTCGTGGGTTCATCCAACTGTCCCATATCAGGTGTTACTGTGGCTGTCCTGCTCATAGTGAGTCTCATCATGCTCGGTCTGGGTGCATCGGGAACAGCCGGAATGGCGATAGTTATATTCATATCAGCAGTAATATGTATGGGCGGTTCCATATCAGGAGATCTGTTACAGGCGATGGCATCTGGAAGAATGATAGGAGCCACTCCAAAAAGGTTGCAGATAGCAATGACCATAGGAGTAATAGCAATATCCATGGTTATCGGACTGGTTATAGGGGTTCTGCATGAGGCTTTCACGATTGGTAGTTCTTCTCTTCCCGCACCGCAGGCCTATCTCATGGCAGGAGTTGTCAAAGGTGTCCTGGGTGGGGCAATGCCATGGCCCTATGTGATGGCCGGCGCCGTGCTTGGTTTGATCATGATTCTTCTTGATATCCCTATCCTCCCAATAGCTATAGGCATATACCTGCCTTTTACAATATCGGTTCCTATATTCGTGGGGGGATGTATAAGATACATAACGGATAGATTTCTCAAGAAGAGATACGGAAGCGCAGAAGAGGAAGAGATAAGCGACTGGGAGCTTGCCATAAAAAAGACGGAGCTTAAGCCTCAGGAAAAAGCGATAAGAACAGGCCTTTTGCTCACTGCCGGACTTGTGACTGGAGAAGCACTAATGGGAGTGGTATCTGCATTAATTATTATCTCAGGAATTAATCTGAAGATTTTTCAAACCCCTCCCGTCCTGCCGGGTCTGATTATATGGATATACATCGCTGTACTGCTATCATACATACCGATAAGAGAAGGTATGGCAACAAAATGAAGGGATTCATTTCTTATGATATCAGGTGGCTCAAGCAGTGTGAAAAATAAAAAATTAAAGAAAGGTTACAGAAGTTTCCAGACGGCGAACTCTGTTGTTGCTGTGTTTCCAAAGATGTCTGTGGCTACAATTTTGATTTCATGTTTTCCAAATGTCTTCTCGGACCACGTCCATGTGTATGGCGGAGCAGTGAAGTTCGAGACCTCGTTTCCATCTATGTAAAGAGCAACGTACTCTATACCACTTTCATCTGTTACGTTGATCTCAATGTCTATGCTGCCTATCACTATCGTTATGAAGAAGGGTATTATTCTGTTGTTAGAGATATACAGTCCCTTCCACGGTTTTTCAACTGTTATGGTTGGCGGTGTGGTATCTGGAGGACCAACTATTACCGTCGCTTCGTCTGTTTTAACAGCAGTGTAGTTGTCATGTACAGTCAGCGTAACCGTATAGATACCTTCCTCGTCGTAAACATGAGATGGGTTTGATTCATTACTGGTTGTTCCATCACCAAAGTCCCAGTGATATGTGTAGGGCTGATATCCTCCATACACGGTCGTGTTGAATGTTACCGGCTCGCCCGGCAGAGCATGATAAGGTCCATCAATATCAACAAAGAGTTGTGGTTTTATCTCCACCACGAATGGGTTAGACCATGGAC
>JAGGWT010000096.1 GCA_021163455.1 Thermoplasmata archaeon
CCTCTTGTACCTGTAGCGATGATGCACGCTGGAAAGGAAAGGAAAACCCTGGTTTCTCTGTCTCTTATCATCTCCTCGACAATATCTGCGGCTTCGGAGAGATATCTGGATGTAAATCCTCCCGATTTGCTGAATTCATGTATAAGGTCATCGAGGGTCATTCCTTTTTTCAGAGATATATCTTCTACAATTCTCATGACTGTTCCTCCTTCAGTATACCGCTATCGCACCATAACCAACACAGGAATCTGACGGAATAACTTCGTATGAGTTACCATATTTTAGCAGTATACCTCTGTCAGCACCAAGTTTTTTCGCAGCAACAAGCATGGATGCCACACAACCGTATCCGCACATGCTTATATGATGTCTCTCTACTCTCCCAATGAGCAGCTTCGGGTCTATCTTGAGAATAGCTTCTATCGCTTTCTCATCCTGCTCTTTAGCGTATTCATCCACTCTTTTTCCAGAAGGTGGATGTTCAAAATAATGGAATCCCACATGTGAAAAATCTGAACTCGCTATCATCATTATCCTTTCTTCGCTTTCCTTTATCACATCCCCTATAGCATCTCCAACTTCCTTTGATGTTTCGTAATCTTGCATGGCCATACAGATTGGAACTATTGAGAACTTTCTTTCTCCATGCATGTACTGCAGGAAAGGAATCTGAACTTCCACGCTGTGTTCATACATGTGGGCACTCTCATCTACATCTATTATACCGCCAGACAGTTTTTTCACAATCTCTGTATCTATCTCGACATCTCCGAGGGGTGTTCTCCATTTTCCAGATGGATAAACAGATACACCCGAACCCATGCCTGTGTGGTTTGGACCTATGATGATGTAAACATCAGCAAGACCATTTTTTGCTATTTCCATATAAGAATGCGCTGCTATCGCACCGGAAAACATGTATCCAGCATGAGGTACAACAACACCCTTCAAACCCTTCTTTCCGCCTATTTCCGGCAGGGCGCCCGGCCCCCGGCTGCTATCAAGAAAGCATTTCTCTATTTCTTTCAGCAGGGCTTTTCTTGTTCCAGCATAGAACTGTCCAGCCACCGCAGGTAACCTGAGCATACATCGATATTTTCTTACGACATATTAAAGTTTCATGGTATGGAGCCTGATGCAGATTGACAAAAACTTATAAATACTACCACTGGATACGGGATTAACTCTCGGCAGGGGAGAAGATGGCAGTGGTGTGTAATATTGATGTAATCAAAGAAGGTAAGGATTTCGTCATAAGGGTTAGGTTCTCGAATGGCTCCATCAGAGAGTATCGTAATCCTATCCTTGAGGATGTGCTAACAGAGATGATAAATGATGTTCAGGAAGAACTCAGTGAGTGATTATACGTAGTTGACGTATATTATCAGTGCGAACACGCCTATCAACACGAGATACAGTATCAGCAGCAATCTTTTTCTTTTTCTTATGATATTTTCAAATTTCTCTCTACATGCCTTTGAACAGAAGGTCTGGTCTGGAGGAATAACCTTCCCACACATCTGACAGTGTCTGTGGTCAGATACCTCTACCATGATTTGCTCATCATTCCACGATATTAAAAACCTTGTCCTTTCAGACCTTTATGGATTTTATGATTGTCTCATTCTCTCTAACCTCAATGGACGCGAGAGATACTACCGGCACACCGAACTCCTTCTCTATTTCCCTAGCTGTAGTTCCCTTGTCTATTGCTATCACGACTATTCTGACATCGATTTCCTTCTCTTCCAGAGCTTTCAGAACTGCTCTGAGTGTTCCACCCGTGCTGAGAACATCGTCCACTATTGCTATCTTATCTCCCTTCTCAAGACCATTTATGAACAGTTTTGATTTCGAGTATCCTGTAACCTGTTCAACTGATATTTCTCCGGGCAGACCATATTCTCTTTTTCTTATTATTGTAAAAGGCTTTCGCAACTTTAAAGAGATGGCAGTTGCGAGAGGAATACCCATAGCTTCTATAGTAACTATCCTTTCGACCTCATCAGGTATGTACTCTGCCATCTTGCTGGTAATCTCTTCGAGAAGAGCAGGATCTATATATGGTATGCCATCTGTGATAGGGTGCACTATATAGTTGTAGTCGTTCTTCTTAACAATGGGTGCATCCAGAATTGACTTTTCAAGCAAGCTCACGTCTTCACCTCCTTATACACATACTCCAAATCCTCCACAAATTTATCTATTATTTCCTTACTCATATGTGGCTGTATCACCATACGGAAAGAGGATAGTTTCCTTATAGGATTAACACCCCATCCCCTTTCGTATAATTTCTCGATCACTCTGTCAACATCCTTAACCACAACAGCAAGAACGTTCAGTACAGGCTCCATGAATATCTTGAAACCTTTCTCCTCGAGTTTCTTTTTCGCATACATGGTCAGCTCCATGCATCTTCTTGCTGTTTCTCTAAAGCCTTCTCTTCCAAGCAGATTGAATCTTACATACCCATACGCTACAGGTCCGCCTGACCTCGTCCCGAGAAACGTTGATTGATATCTTGTGCTCACATAGGGGGTCTCTACCTCTATGTATCTGAACCACTCCTTGTCCCTTACCATAAAGAAGCCAAGTGGGATGGCGCAGCCGCCCATCTTGTGCCCATCAGCTACAATCGTGCTGACACCTTTCAATTTGAAATCGAAATCCGGCAAATCGTGACCAAGATCTTTGAGAAAGGGTATGATGAAACCGCCAAAGGCAGCATCTACGTGCAGGAAGAGATTGTTATCAAAGCAGATATCTGAAATATCAGGAATAGGGTCTATGAGACCAAGTTCTGTGGTTCCCGCAACCGCAACCACTCCAAAAGTTTTATCTGTTATGTTCTTCAGTACATCGCGGGGGTTTATCACATGATTTTTCGAGGTTTCTATGACTCTGATCTTTATACCTGCTATTTTTGCTATCTTCTGAAAAGAGAAGTGGGCATGCTCTGGTATGAGAAGCTCTTCTCCTCCTTTCATGTTTCTTGCAATTGCTACTGCAAGCATATTTCCCTCTGTCCCTCCGCTCACCACTCTGCAACCAGCCGATTTTGGAGCACTAAAAAGATCAAGAACCATGTCGGTAAGTTTACCTTCTATTTCTTTCGTTCCAGGAAATTTTCTAGGGTCGCCTAGGTTGGTCTCGAGAAAATCCATGTAGATTTTTTTCAGGTTTTCCTCGGGTTTTGCGCACATGGTTCCCAGTATCCTAGAGAATGGGATGTCTTTCTCTCTCAGCTGGTGTATCTCTCTTTTTATCTCCTCCCATTCTCTGGGCTTCTCTGGAAATCCCATGCTGCTTAGGAAAGTTCTATTAAAAGATAATCCTTTTGTCTTGAATCATCTTGCACCATCACATTTTAATACTGGTATTTCATATTCTATTTCACTGAGAGCAGGCAGGAGGAATAATATGGAAGACCTGGTAACATCTCTGAATAAGTTACCCGTATACACAAGGAATGGTAAATTCGTTGGAAATGTAAAAAGTGTACTTCTCGATGTGGAAAACAAGAAAGTTGCCAGCATACTTGTAACAAAAACAAATCCTGAGCTAGTAGAGGGCGGTATCGATGTGGCTATACCCTATAGATGGGTAAATGCGGTGGGAGATATTATCATTCTATCCTACTTCCCGGAGAGAGTTCGATTGGAAGATGAAGGAGAGGCAGAGGTGGAAAGTGAGACAACATCATCAGAGGAGGTAAAGACGGAGATTGAAACCATAGATGAACCCATTCTCAGAGAGTGACCTCTCTAACTCTATACTCTCATTTCTGCCATTTCTGTCATGAAACTTTTTTATATAATGAAGATTATATATCGAGCGTGATGTGTAAGAGTCTGACCGGAAATAAGGAATGTATAACAAGATTTAAATACGGTGAGATGAAAAATAGAGGATGGTGAAAGGGATGTTTAAAAGACTGTCTCTGATGATGGTGATCTTCATCTTACTGGCAGGTTCCGGTACAGTGGTGACTCAATCTTCTTCAGCAAAAGGTCTGTTAGCATTTACACCTATCCTCCAGCTTGAAGTTGACACAACTCCGCTCAACCAAGATATAGAACCAGATGGTAAGCCGGTAAATGTCCCCGTAACCGTAAAATACAGGGTTGATATCCCACAGTTTCTCCTGAGTCTTCCAATTGTAGGGAGACTGATAGTATACGGAAGTTTTATTGTGCCGCCTGTCAAGATCCATCTCTCTGTTGTAAATAAACCCGATTGGGCAGACATAAGTATCACATCTCCTGACCTTTATATAGATGTAGGGGAAAACAAATTCAGTTATGCAAATACCTCCGTATCTATAGCGGTTTACAAAGATGCGCCGGCGGAATCCTATACACTTATACTGAAAGCTGAAGCAGATGGAATGGGTAGGATAACCTCACAATCTGTGGAAGCCCAATTCAAGATCAAGCCAGGATACATACCTCTCGTGACCATCAATACCGATGAACCGATCAAAGAAGCAGGACCAATGACCACATTGACCTTCCCTATAAAGATTTCAAATAATGCAAACAAAGAAACTATAGTGAAACTTGTGGAATATGATACACCTCCAGGATGGGGTGTTCAACCCTCTCAGAGTCAGATAGTGATACCACAGGACGGAGAAGCAACTCTCTCCCTTGCAGTCACAACCCCTGTGGGGTTTGGATGGACTCCGAATCAGATTCAGCAAATCAAACTGAAATTTGTGGTTATGCCTTCGCCACCAACTGTAGAATATGAAGAAACGGCTACTAACACATATCTATACTCCATATCTGTCAAAAGTGGGTCAGCGCCAATGGCCGGACTTGCTGGTGGAATAATAGCCATAATCGTGGTCGCGATTGTCATCCTGCTGATGATCCTGAAAAAGAAAAAACAGATTTGATTCCCTCTCCCTCTCACCAATTTATGTGGGGGTGAACCACATTAAAGTTAAATTCATAGTTACCCTGCTGACAGTAACGCTCATCTTAATCCCACTTTGTTTCATTGCGGATGCAGAGGAACAGGCGGATGCTGAGGAAAATCTGTGGGTGGTTGGAGACATACCTGAAATAAAAATTGGCGAAGATACTCTTATAAATCTTTCTTTTGAGGATTACACGGGTATAAATTACACCTATCTAACAAATTACTTTAAGAAGAATCCAATCGCATCCTTTATATTTGGTTACATTTACATTCCTGCGGTCTTCGGTCCAAGAATTGGTATGGAAACTTTCCAGGAATTTTATTGCCTCCATTCGATAGAGTTTCATGCATATATTGAGGGAAATGTAACAGGATGGCATGCTATTGTTGAACCATCCCTAATAACTGGTTCAACAGCAGGACACAAGGCAAACCTGACCCTGAAAGTAAGAGTTGACGGTCCCACGGTACATCCCATGGCAAATGTTGTTATAAAAGTTGTCAGAAAAGGAAAGGGTGGAGCTGTTCTGGGTGTTAGCTATCACAAAATATCGTTGAAGGCCGAACACATTTATCTCCTTGATCTGAAGCCTCTCAAAAGCGTTGTGGAGACTTTACCGGGTTCCACTTTATCCATACCAGTAGAAATAACAAACAGAGGTAATTACATCGAAACATACAGAATATCGGTTGATGGTGACGGCGTCGCCAGCCTGTTTGGAAGTCAACTGCTCACGATTAATCCCGGGGAAACCATAAAGACAAACATTCAGATCTACACTCCTTTCAGCCCGTTTGATCTGGGAACAGCGAGAAAGGTGGAGATAAAGGCTTACCCTCTCAGTTCTCCTGAAAATGTGTTCACAGCAGGCATATCCGTGGTTACAAGGGGGGCTCCTCTCCAATTTATTCCCGTTCTGATACTGATAATCATTCTGCTGGTTCTTCTTGTTAAACTTATGGTAGAGATAAGCAGAGCATACGGCAAACCCAGAGAAAAGGAGTCAAAGAATTTTGCATTCAAGCTTAAAGAATCCTTTGGACGGATATTTTCATCCAGAAAAATTGGTGCTAAGAAGCATGAAGTTGTGAGAAGCGAGGAAAGGACCAAAGAAAAAGATTTGCAACCCTCCAGCGATAACCTTTCAGATGCTTCTCCGTCAAAGCCCAGAAATCTGAAAAAACTGGTGTCGAAGATAAAGAGGGAGGAGATGAAACAGAAGAGAAAATTTGAAAAACTATGACCACATCTATCATAACGTGAAGAGGGGTAGAATAAAACTGTTGGGTATAGTTGTTTTCGTGATTCTTTTCACATCAATCGCTGGATGTTTCGGACAGGGCGATTCTGATGGAGACGGATTGAGCGATGGGATAGAAACAGCAGGATGGGATGTGA
>JAGGWT010000146.1 GCA_021163455.1 Thermoplasmata archaeon
ATCTGAGACGCTTATCAGTGCAACCCTTTTCATGATTTTACCCAACCTCAATAAGAAAATGGAAAATAAATCTTTGGGATTTTTGGTATCAGTTTGTTCACCACCCCAAATCCTCACAAAATGTAAAAATCAGTGCCTGCTCAATTTAACCGCTTCTTCTATGCTTATTTTACCTTCAAGAACCATGATAGCGAGTTCTCTCGATATGGTTATCTTGCCTCCGCTGACTATTCTGCTTTTTCTCTGCACCTCCTTTATCTCCCCATTTGTGAATCCTCGATTACCCTTTCTTATCAGGGATTCGCCCTTTGATCGTGCAATCTTTATGGCGGCGAGTTCGTTTCTCTCCTTCCTGGATAATCCTCCTTTTTGACTGGTCCTCTCTTCATTGACGATCTCTATTTCCACATTCTTTCCTTTCAACCCTTCCACAAGCCTGTCTCTGTATACCTTGGCATCATGCCCGATTCTCACGATTCTTTTTCTATTGGGAAAATCATCCAGTACATTCTTTATGATTCTTAACGCCTCATCCACAGATGATGCACACCATGTTCTGAGGATGGACTTTCCAGATAGCAGGGCTATGCCTGGATATTCTCCAGGATCAACACCCAGAACAATCTCATTCTCATCACCATATAGCATATCCATTGCCCTGTCAAGAGCTGAATCTATATCTCTGCAGCAGTCTGCGAAGACGGTTCTTTTTTCCTTTATCTCCCTTCCTTCCAGAGAAGAGGTTATCACAACCCCAACCCTACTTGGTATTCTGTCCGGAGAATGTAGATGAATAAACTCTATCCCCCTCTGTTTCAATCTGCTTATTATATCGTGGGAGAGTGAGAAATCTTTTGTGTAGACACCTATCAGTTTCATCTTTCCCACGGCATCTTTCCATCTATATATTCTGACCAGAATAATTTTAGATCATCTGTTAATAAATCTTTCGATGTAAGAACTCTATATCCACCTTCTTTCACAACATTTTCAATATCTTTGCCCAAGCTTATTTTGGGCAAATTCTCTGCCAGAAAATTTTCGAGTTTTCTGTACTTCCTTTTCACTTCCACATACCACCTTCCATCCTTACAGTAAGGCTCTCCCACCGCTAGTTCGCTATTTTTCCATTTTTTCAAAAACGATTCCACATGCTCTTTTTCATCCACGGGTGGCCCTCTATGAGTATATGTCGGTGAAAGCTGTGATTCCTTGGGTTTGAGGAATATGTAGACCTTGCTATCAGTTATGGTGAACAATCCCTTCTCTATCATAAAGCCCTTTTCCTCACACGCATTCACTATCCTCCTGAGAGATTTTTTGACCTGTGGATAAAGATTATCAGGAATGATATCGGGCTTATCTATCTCCACACCAACGAAGCCCTGTATATGCCTCCTTATCTCATCATCTGGAAGTGGTTTCACCGGATTTGGAAAGAAAAATTTCTCACTCGGTTTTTTCAGATATTCACGACAGGCTCTCTTGAAAATATTCAGTTTTTCCTCAGATAACGCTGATGCAACATTTCTGTTCGGGTCCACCGGGTCTATGAAAACCAGAGGGTCTTTGAAGGATGGTGATGAAACATCCTTCAGCTTTATGACCTCTCCCTTCTTCCAGTTTGCTGCATTTTTGAGAACATTTTTGAAAGAGCCATACTTCAAAACGAGAAGTTCACACAGATATCCAGAGAAACCTTCCACCTGGGCTTCAGCGCCGTAGCAGCCGATTCCTTTCAAAAACCTCTTTAACAGTCTCACATCCTTTCTTTTCCTCGGAGGAAGATTCTTCTTTATGAAGTCGGTATGGAATGGTGTTCTATCCACTGCCGATATCTTTTCAGAAGCTTTTTTTACCCTGTAGCAGGGTACTATCTCTACATCATACCCGTTGAATTTTCCTCGTATGTAGGGGTGTTCTGCATATCTTTCTTCGGGATCCTTCAATATCTTTCTTCCCACCAGCAACCCTTTTTTCTCCATCTCTTCCCTTGGAGTATTTGGTGGAAAGAGCAGAAAAATATCTATGTCTATTGAGTCCCTGAGATAAGTATCCTTTGCGACAGAACCAACAAGTTTTGGTGTTGCCTTTATATTTTCCCTATCCAGTTCCTCCCTTATTTTTTTGATGAGATCAATAACTGTGCTGTTGAGCCTTCTTCTCTCCTCTATGGAGGGTGTTATCTTTTTCAGAACTTTTTTTTCTATACTACATTCGTGGTCAATCACCTTGAACGCAAGGGCTGCAGCAATCAATCCACCACAGACATCTGTAAACCAGTGTATGGAAAGATAAAGCACCGAGAAAAGTATCCCTGCGGCCTGTATAATCATCAGATAAGAATATTTTTTGTTTTTCATAAAAGTGGATGACTTTGCCAGGAGCAAGGAGACGGCAACATGAAGGGATGGAAAGCAGTTATTTTTTGTGGTAACGGTGTAGAAGAAATCATCAATACCTGATATGAATCTGTCGAGATGGAAATCAAGATGAAGGTATGTGTAAACGTTTGTTACGGGGAAAAAGAAGTAGAATGGTAGGGCAAAAAGATAAATCGTGAGAAGACCGTAAGATAAGGCCTTTATCGATTTCTCCTCACCATTCACAATAAATAGCAGGGGCGTGAACCACAGGGTGAATGGGTAGAAAACTATGTACAGGAAGGCTGCCATCAGGAGGGCGACATGATTCAGGTTATTGTTTATCAATTCAAAAAGGGGCTTTTCATATGAGTAAAATATGGAAGCAAAATCCTTACCGATAAGTTGTGTTGCAAAATCATCTATGAGATTGACTTCTATAATCTGGAAAACAGTCACCGCTATGATTATGGCCACATACATCTTGAAATCGAGAAATCTTTTCACTATGGGCACTCTTTTTTTAGGGAAGAAGAAAGCTGCGAGAATAAGGAATAGAATAATGTTTGATAACAGCATGTAGAGCATCCATTGTTTCACGTTTCACCCCTCCAACCTTACATCTCTCACGGTGCTGTATATGGGACCTTCCCTCGTTAATACGCTCTTCTTCAGTCTTATGGATTCAACCAAGATATCTCCAAATCCTTCATTAGCGTAACTGTTTATTATGGACACCAGATTCTCTCTATCCTGCACGCTTTTGACTCTTGCTATTGTTAAATGTGGAGAGAATTTTCTACTCTCTCTGCGATAGCCCAGTTTCTCCAGATGTTTATCCAGTTTCTGAAAGATTCTCTCTGTACTACCATCATCTTCCATTCCTATCCATATGACATTGATCCTTCTGGGGTTGGGAAATACACCTGTCCCTTTCAATGTTATCTTAAAAGGTTTCAGACCCTTTACGGAATCTCTCATGAAATCCTCTATCGTATCAACATCGTTTTCGTCTGTATCGCCAAGGAATTTTAGGGTAATATGAAGATTCTGCGGTTCGACAAGCTTCATTCTCGCCTTTGCTTTCTTCAATTCATTCAGAAATCTCTCTATCATCTCCGTTGGCTCGATGTCTATAGCTATGAAACCTCTGAATTTTGACATCCTGATGGGAAAATGTCTGGGTATTTATATCATTTGGCAAACTCTTCTATACCCAGTTCTTTCAACTTCTCCTCAGGAATCTTACCCTCTTTGGTCCATCCCCTGGCTCTGAAGTAATCATCGAGCATCTCCTTCTCCTCTTCCTCAGATATGTAACTGCCTTTGGATGCACCCTCTGGTATCGGTATCCTGATCTTTGGCGGGAGTTTTGCATCCTCTCTCTTCCATCCGCACTTCAGGTTAAAGAGATGTTTGAGGTTGCAGATCCTTTCTCCGATCTTGAGAAGTTCTTCCTCACCGTAATCTATGCCGGCAGTAGCAAGAAGGATATCGCGGAATCCTTCAAGCAGGAAGAAACCTCTTGAAAACTTGCAAACTCCAAGGGCATCGTAGATAGCCATAAAGTTTTCCATCTCAGCTATCTCCTTGCCCTTATTCTTTGCACTCAATCTGTCAACACCTTCATACTTCCAGAACTTGCCAACGAGTTCAAGAGCATATGCTCCAGATCTGAGATGACACGCACCTCTTGGAGATGTCATGAAGGCAAGACCCATTCCCTTGATTCCTCTGACATCATATGCCGGAGGTTCCATTCCGCGGACATGCACTGCATATTTCTCTGCACCCTTTCCTATCTTTTCTGCTGCTCTCTTCACACCCTCCGCAAGTATGTCTCCAAGCCCCTCTCTCTTTGCAATCTTCTCGACCATTTCAACAACCGCATCGGAATTGCCGAATCTGAGGTCAATTCCACCTGTATCCTCTTTGGTGAGAATACCATTCTCATAGAGATCCATTGCAAAACCTATGAATGTGCCTGCTGAGAATATATCTATGCCATCGAGAAAACAGTATACATCTGTACACAACAAAGATAA
>JAGGWT010000118.1 GCA_021163455.1 Thermoplasmata archaeon
AACCTACATGGCTGAAGATAGATCTGTGGTTGGAGTGGAGGAAAACGAGAATGCTGCTGGTGATTTTTCATGGTATGTTGAGCAAGCATCAAAATATCTACCATCTCCATGGAGATATACTGTAGATTCAAGCGATCAAACGGTTGAGATACAGAACAAATGGATAGATGAACAAACAGTTTGTATAGTTGGATTTCCCTTAAATGGAACAGGTGAAACAGTATCCCAGAGCAATGATGCAACGAACGAGGTGTGGAACTTGGGAAACGTCAGGGTTATTCATTTCTGGACGTATGTGAAGCATATGGATCCTTTCCACCGGAACGAAGCAACAAAGACATGGGTGACCAATAGAAGTGCAGGAGGGGTAAAAGGAGATGCAGTTGTTGAGTGTACAGTAGTCGAATTCCCATTCATAGTATACTCCCCTGTGCCGATACCGGTGATTTTCCAGTGGCATCTTCGCTCTACTCAGGGTGGTGGAAACGGTTTGTATATATTCTGGCCACCACTCGAAGATTGGTTCAAACCTGGTCCAATCCCTTATCCTGTACGTATTGAAGGTAAGGTTGGAGCATATCTGCCGGAGAATTTCACTGGAGACAGTATGGATGTGACATTTAGAGGTAGAGTGTGGGCAAATCTCCATACTCGTTCAATGGGAAGATTTACCTTAACCATAATAGTGGAAAATGACACTGGTAACCAATCAGGCAGTGATGGTAATACTGGTCTAGGATACAACTGGTATTGGGAAAGTGCGGTTGCCTACTGTGTGAAAGAACCCTGTAGTGTTACTGCAACATCAGTTATCGACGAAAACGGCATAACAACAGTCAAAATAGGTATAGGAGACTATCTGGAAAACATGGGAGACAATGAGATCATATATACCTACGGTGCTGATTCAGGTGATTACAGGGTGGATGTATCTTCTGGGTGATATAACATGATCAAGGCACTGTTCCCTCTCTTCACCATCTTTCTTTTAGTATCTCCAGTCATACATTCAGCCATTTATGGAGAAGCCTGTGGAGAAAAAATAGAGGAAAAGACCGATGCCGAGGACACAGAGAGATTGGTTGATCACATCATAGTATTTCCATATTCACAGCCAATACCTGCGCAGGTAATAGACCTACTTTTATTTATCTATCGACCGATGTTTTGGGGGATAGTGGATTTCGGTAGTATCCATTTCTATGATATTACAGATGATAAACCAATAACTGTGCATGTTAACTATTCGGTGATATGGGAGGATAACCACACAGTTCTCGATAGCGATTCTTTTGGGTATAAACTGTCAGCAAACTCTTCCTATGGTCTTCCCTACGGCTTTGGTCTGCACGTAGCTGCACCTGTCGAAGATGTATACAAAAAGATAAAAACGCCAGTGGGATGCTACACCATCCGAATTGAACTGTATGTCGAGGAAGATAATTCGAGCAAAGTTGTGGAAATACCTGGAGTGATGTTCTATTACATATGCATGCTGTCAACGGGCCCGTCTCTGTTAACCTATCTGAAAGTCCTGCTGAGCTATATACCATGGGCAAATGAGCATCTACATGATTTTATATACAGCAATGTCTGGGATCCATAACACAGAATACTTTCCAACCTAGAGTGATGAATTTTTCCTGAAAGTAAAATGGAGACGCCCTATGATTTGTAACAGCAGTTAGAATGGATAATAACAACATTAACAGCACGTAACAAAAACACAGTACATCCAGAGGGAGAATGAAAAAATATTAATTGCAAACCATGCGATGCCAAGCGAAACTTCAAAGAACTTCCTTTCGTTATCGAAAACACACTCTTTTCTACTCCCAAAGTAAACAAAGATTTCACTTAAAATCCACAAAAACAAACCGATAAAAATACTCCAAACGGAAAACCCTCGCAGTTTTTCTATTGTTATCCACTTGGGTTCTAAGAAGAATGACAATACTAATGTGATACCGCCTAAGTATGCCACAAATCTGTACCAGTTTCTTATCGCAAAATTCTCCAGAAAGCCAACCCTTAGTTCGGTCATATCCATCGACAATTATCAAACTAAATTAATAGGTTTTCTACGGATACAGTTCAATAATTTTTGTAATGGCTCTCTTCAACTTTTCTCTTCAAATCCCGGAAGAAGAAATAAAGAAAAAGAGGGTTAGTGAGAACAGACTCAACTGCCCCATCTATTGAATCAATAGACTTGAAATCTGGAGTTTGTTGCCTGAATTTTCTTGAGAGCTGTATAGAGCTGGGCAGACGATTGGAAGCGCATCATATGGAAGCAACATTTGTTCTTATCAAGATAAGGAATTGATCTCAATACTCCCTCCATCTGTATCCACATTTCGTGCATATGTAAATTCTGGTCTCAGGCTCATCCGCAGCTCTAGTCTGTCTTAAAATCCAGTATGCCTCTGTATTTCCACATTTCGGACATGTAACCTTCGTTTTTGGAAGAGTTTCCACATCCTTCTCTATCACAGGTATCTCTTTCTCTTTCCTTTTCATGGAAACGACTTTTCCTGCCTTTTCCCCTCTTTTCACTTTGTATCCACACTTCCTGCACACATAGTAATCATCTTCTATTTTCATGAGAAGTTTACATTTTGGACACATCATCATTTATCTTCCTCCTGAAATCTGAAAGTATCTTATCATGATCAAAAGCTAGTTCAGGCAGTTCATCCAGAGGGAAGAATCTGGCATCTTCTGCATCATCCCCTCCCCTGAGCGTTCCTCCTCTCCTTTTCAGCACGTATACGATAGATACAGTATGGCCTCTTGGATCTCTATCCGGATCAGAGTACACTCCAAATAGATAATCTATCTCTGTTTCGAGATTTGTCTCCTCTTTGACCTCCCTCACAACCGCATCTTCCACTCTTTCGTTGTAATTTACAAATCCTCCCGGCAGTGCCCATCTTCCCTTGAAAGGCTCTCTCTTTCTTTTGATGAGCAACACCTTTCCTTCCTCGAAAACGATTCCGTCCACTGTGAGCTTTGGATTCCTGTACCGCATGCAAAATGGGATGAAGGAAGATGTATAAAATGGTTCTGCCACACCAGGTTTTTTTTGCAGATTTTCCTAGAGGAGAAATAGCCTGTTACCCCAGGATTATCACGATGGTGCACGCCATCCGGATGGCGTTAAGGCTAAAAATTCCAGCTGTAAATAAAAAGAGGGGGAGGAGATATTTATGCAGCGAGTTTCTCCTGGTACCTCTTCCACTTCTCTTCAAGCTGTGGATCCTCGATAGTTTTCATCACGTACTTCGCAAACTCTTCTCCCGTAGCACCATCGGATCTTCCTGTTATCACTACCTTCCTCTCAAAGATACCACATATATCAAGAGCCATATCGAGCTTCTTCGCCTCTTCCTGATAACCGATGTGCTGGAGAAGCATAACCGTTGCCCTCAGTATACTCGAAGGATCTGCGTATATCGCTCTACCCTCCTGAACCATTCTCGGTGCAGTTCCATGGATTGCTTCGAACATGGCGTATCTCTTTCCTATATTGGCGGCGCCAGCCGTACCAACGCCCCCCTGCAACTGTGCGGCTTCATCAGTTATAATATCTCCATACAGGTTTGGAAGAACAATGACCCTGAAGTCCTTCCTTCTGGCTGGATCAAGGAGCTTTGCGGTCATGATATCTATGAACCAGTCATCCCATTTTACCTCAGGATAATCCTTTGCCACTCTTTCAGCAACTTCTAAAAATTTTCCATCGGTTGTCTTTATCACGTTTGCTTTTGTTACAACGGTTACTCTGTTTATATTATTCTTCTTTGCATACTCAAAAGCCAATCTTATTATCCTCTCAGCACCCTGAGTTGTTATCACCTTGAAATCCACTGCAAGATCTTCGGTAACATTTATTCCCTTGCTCCCCAATACATATGCTCCCTCTGTATTTTCTCTGAAAAAGACCCAGTCGATACCTTCCTGTGGTATTTTCACAGGTCTTACATTTGCGAAGAGATCAAGTTCTCTTCTCATTGCAACGTTAGCGCTCTCTATGTTTGGCCATGGGTCTCCCTTCTTTGGAGTGGTTGTTGGTCCTTTGAGTATAACATGGCATTTCTTGATC
>JAGGWT010000060.1 GCA_021163455.1 Thermoplasmata archaeon
CCGGCGTGTTTGAGCCGCAGCAGGTCATAGAACTAACTCTCGAAGAGATTGAAGCGATGAGGCTCGTTGACCTTGAGCATCTTACTCAGGAAGAAGCAGCGATGAGAATGGGTGTATCAAGAAAAACCCTGTGGAACGATTTAAAGTCGGGAAGAGAGAAGGTGATTAGAGCAATAATAAACGGATATCCTATAAGGATAGGGGGAGGAAAGTTTGCCCTCCATCCAGAAGCTGATCTGAGCAAGATAGACGAAACTCTGAGCAAAATTTATTCGCTTCTTCCAGGCAGAAATTGCGGAGTATGTGGATATGGCTCATGCATAGGATTTGCAAGGGCTCTTGTTCAGGGTAGAGCAAATCCTGATGAGTGTAGATTTCTTGATTCAGGCTCCAGGAATGAAATTATAAAAATCCTGGAAAGGAGGTGATAGAAAATGGTGGGTGGATATGGAAGAGGGAATAGGTACAGGTGGTGGTACAGGGCAACTGGCTTACCAGGATGGATGAGATGGGGCTTTGCTCCGCCATGGCACCCGTGGTTTACACCCTGGGGTATGCCACCATGGTATCCAGAGGAGATACCACCAGAAGAAGAGCTGAGAATGCTCGAGGAAGAGAGGCAGATGCTCGAAGATGAACTCGAAGAGATAAAGAAGAGGATAGAAGAACTTAAGAGAGAACTTGGGAGGTGATAAGGAATGCCGTGGGGAGATGGAACTGGACCTTGGGGATTAGGTCCAATGACTGGTAGAGGATTTGGCTACTGCGCTGGATACCCACATCCAGGATTCGTAGTGCCATTCCCGAGAGGAGGCAGATGGTTCTGGTGGGGCAGAGGCTTCTGGGGTAGAGGCAGAGGATGGAGATGGTTCTGGAGACTCTTCTACTGGTCACCGTTCTACAGGTACCCAGTGTACTACTATCCGCCATGGTTCTGGTGACCTAACCCTACCTTTTTATTTTTCTTTTTGCTGTGCACAGTGGGGAGGAAAAAATATGGAAGCGAATCACAAACTGATAGTGCTGAGTGGAAAGGGAGGAGTTGGTAAAAGCACGGTATCCGCAAATGTTTCTGTTATTCTGGCGAACAGGGGATACAATGTTGGTTTATTAGATTGTGATTTACACGGTCCGAGCATACCAAAGATTCTTGGAATAGAGAACAAGAGGCTTATGGGAAAGGATGATAAGATTCTTCCTTTTGAGATGGGGAAATTGAAAGTCGTTTCCCTCGGTCTGATGCTCGGGAGTAGAGATTCTCCAGTGATATGGAGAGGTCCTCTCAAAATGAAAGCCATACAGCAGTTGCTTGAGCAGACGGAATGGAACAATCTCGATTACTTCATAGCTGATCTTCCACCGGGAACTGGTGATGAGCCACTAAGTATCGTTCAGCTTCTTAAAAAGGTCGATGGTGCAATTATTGTTACCACTCCACAGGATGTTGCCCTCGAAAGTGTGAGAAAATCTATCTCTTTCGCTCGCTCTCTCAATGTACCCATCCTCGGTATCATAGAGAATATGAGTGGTTTCAGGTGTCCCCATTGTGGTAAAACTTCCTACATATTCAAGCAGGGCGGCGGCGAGCGATTGGCGAAAGAGATGGGGGTAAGATTTCTCGGGAAGATACCGATAGATGCCAGAATAGTTGAAGAGGAGGATGAAGGTAAAATTTTGAAAAATCCCGATTGTCTTGAACTGTTTGAGGATATCGTTAAAAAGTTAGAAGATATTTTGGAGGGATGAGATGCTGCAGGGCTTTGGAAGAGGATTTGGAAGAAGAGGATTAGGTCCGGGTGGAGAGTGTTATTGCCCTAATTGTGGATATCGAGAGCCTCATCAGCCTGGAGTGCCATGCATCACCAAGAAATGTCCCAGATGCGGTACTCCCATGGCAAGAGCGTAGGAGGTGGTGATGTGAAGGTATTGGTTACAGCAGATGGAGAGAATCTGGAGGCGAATGTAGATACGAAATTTGCGAGAGCACCATACTTCCTGGTTGTGGATACCGAAAATTTATCATTTGAAGCGATAAAGAATGAATCTGCAAATGAGTTTGGAGGCGCAGGAGTGAAGGCGGCGCAGAGCGTGATCAACAGAGGGGTTGAGGCAGTAATTACCGGAAATATCGGTCCAAATGCGTATCAGGTATTAAGGAGAGTCGGAATAAAAATGTTCAGGGCTGGCGGGAAAAAGGTCAAGGAGGCTATAGAGGATTTCAAAAACAACAAACTCGAGGAAATTGTTTCTCCGGGTCCACGGGGGATGTTCAAATGAAAGTCTGCATACCTACTGCAAATGATGGTGGTCTTGAAGACATAATCTCAGAGCACTTTGGAAGGGCAAGTACCTTCACGATAGTCGATCTAGATAGCGGAGAAACAAAGGTCATCAGAAATGAGAGCGTGCATATGGGAGGAAGACTCTATCCCCCAGAGATCATGGCAAAGGAAAAGGTTGATGCGATGATATGCAAGGGGATAGGTGTAAAGGCTCTCATGAGATTCTCAGAGTTGGGAATAGATGTTTACATATCTGAGGAGGGAGGAAAGGTTAAGGACATTCTGGAAAGTTTTAGAAGAGGGAATTTAAAGAAAGCAGGTCTTGGAGATGGATGTCCTGGGCATCGTGGATATTAGAGTGGTAGAATGAAAGCCTACTTAGATTGTGTGCCCTGCTTTCTCTCCCAAGCTCTTGAAGCGGCGAGAATGGTAACCGATGATTACAATAAAGAACGGGAGGTTTTGCTGAGGGTAATGGATTTTCTAAGGAATGCAGATCTCAACAGGACGCCGCCCGAGATATCAAGAGAGGTTCACAGGATAATAAGGGAATCTCTCGATGTTGATGATCCTTACAGGAAGGTAAAGATGGAATCGAATGTGTTTGGAAGAAAACTTTATCCGAAACTCCTAGAAAAGGTAAGGGAGAGCAACGATCCACTGCTCACAGCGGTAAAACTGGCGATAGCGGGAAATGCGATAGATTTTGGCACGATGCAGAGATATGATGTTTCGAAACTCATTGATAAGGCGCTGGGCGTGGAGATAGATGAGGAAAGTTACAGAAAATTCAGAGAGGATGTTTTGAAAGGAAAGAGAATCCTGTATCTGCTCGATAATGCGGGCGAGATATTCTTTGACAGAATTCTGATGGAGGAACTCTACAGAGAAGGAAAGGAGATTGTCTGTGCAGTCAGGAGAGAAGCGATAATAAATGATGCGACCTTGGAAGATGCTAAATTTGCAGAGATTGATAAGATAGCAAAGGTGATTGAAGGGGAGAAGCTTGCTCCGTCTGCGCCGGGATTTTTCGTGGAAAACTTTTCTCCAGAGTTGAGAGAAGAATTTGGGAGATGTGACGTTGTGATATCGAAAGGTCAGGGGAATTATGAGGCGTTGAGCAATGTGGAAAGAAGGGTGTATTTCCTCCTGCTGGTTAAATGCAAACTTGTTGCGAGGGATATTGGGAGAGAAGTTGGGGATTTTGTGATGAAGGTGATAAATTGACTCTCGTGTAACAATGCATTAAATGAGTGTAGAAACTCTTATTTGCAACATAGTTATTTTTCATAGCTGTGAAGAAAATTCCGTGGTCAGTACCGGATTTACAATCTGAGGATATCAATGCCGTTATGCGAGTTTTAAATTCCGGATGGTACAGCATGGGTCCCGAAGTGAAAAAGTTTGAGGAGGAGGTTTCTTCATATCTCGGTATCAATTATGCCGTCGCCGTAAACAGTGGAACATCTGCCCTCGATGTAGCATTGAAGTGTATAGGTGTTGGAGAAGGTGATGAGGTTATAATTCCTGCACTGACCTACATAGCCACCGGAAATGCAGTTTTATACAACAATGCAACACCTGTCTTTGCCGATATCGATGAGACTCTAAACATAGATCCATCTCTTGTTGAGGACAAGATAACAGAGAAGACAAAAGCCATAATCAATATAGATTTCGGTGGAAACCCATCCGACTATTCACGATTGCTGAAAATATCGAGAGAGTATAACATTCCTCTCATCGTGGACGGTGCACAATCTTTTGGATCAGAATATAATGGGAAAAAATGCTGTACCCATGGTCTGATAAATACGACGAGTTTTCATGCTGCAAAGCTTCTCACAACAATAGAGGGAGGGATGATCTTCACCAACGACGAAGAGATTTTTCAAAAAGCCAGATGCATACGAAATCAGGGGGAAACTGGAAAGTACTATCATGAGTACCTCGGAAATAACTATAGAATGACGGACATACTTGCTGCAATCGGAAACTCACAGATGGACAGAATAGACAGAATCATAGAGATGAGGAGAGAGAAAGCCCACTACTACCGGGAGAATCTGAAAAACGTGGAGTATCCCAAGGAACTACCAAACACCAAGAGCAACTATTTCCTGTTCGTCATTCTGGTAGATGAACGTGATAAACTAAATCATTATCTCAACAGAAACGGTATAGAGACCCGGATCACCTACCCCATGCCAATAAGCGAGCAACCTGTATTCAAAAAATACAGCAGAGGAGAAAGATTCCCGGTTGCTGAAGAGGTTTCGCGCAGGGTTTTGTCCATACCCCTACACAACAAATTGAGCAGAGAGGAACAAGATTATATTATTGAGAAAATAAACGCATTTCTGGGGTGAGAATATTAATGTTCTGATCACCGGCGGCGCCGGCTATATAGGAAGTTGTCTTATCCCGGAGCTCTTAAAGAAATACAGGGTAAAAGTGCTAGATAATCTCATGTATAGTTACAACGGTATTCTCCCTCACATAGGAAATCCAAAATTCACCTTCGTTAAGGGTGACATAAGATGTAAAGATGATGTAAAAATGGCTCTTGAGAATGTAGATGTCGTGATACACCTTGCAGCTATAGTTGGTTATCCGGCGTGCAAGGCAAATCCAAAACTTGCAGAAAATGTAAACTACCTCGGTACAAAGAATCTGGTGGAATTGAGCAGGATACCAATTATATTCGCATCAACGGGGAGCGTGTATGGTTCTGTCGAGGGTCTCTGCACAGAAGAAACACCACCTAAACCGTTAACGGAGTATGCGATGACAAAACTGAAGGCAGAGAGAGAGGTGCAAAAACATCCGAATCATGTTATATATCGATTTTCAACGGGATTTGGATTATCACCCAGACCTCGACTCGATCTCCTTGTAAATGATTTTGTTGTCAGAGCATTGAAATATCGTGAACTTATTGTGTTCGAGAAAGACTATATCAGATCGTTTATACATGTTAAAGATATGGTGAGAAGTTTACTTTTTGCCATAGAGCATCTGGACGAGATGAATGGAGAGATATATAACGTGGGTTCCGAGGAACTATGTATAACTAAGGAAGAAGTGGCATTGAAGATTAAGGAGTATGTGGATTACAAACTGAAGTTCGCCGAGTTTGGTAAAGATCCGGACAAAAGAAACTACAAGGTCTCTTTTGAGAAGATAGAGAGTTTAGGCTTCAAAACAAAGTATAGCTTAGATGATGGTATAAAAGAGTTGATGGATGCGCTTTCTTTTCTTGAACTCAGAAGCTGTTACTATAATCACAGGTGTGTGGATGATTATGAAAGAAAAGGTTCTGATATTTAGACCTCTCCGTAAAGAGGATATAGATGAATTGCATGAACTTCTCAACAATCTTTCAGAGAGAGCAAAACTCTTTTTTCATCCTCACCCCTTTGACAAAAAAACGTTGAAAGAGCTTTGTTCGAGTGAA
Source organism: Thermoplasmata archaeon (assembly GCA_021163455.1). Classification (GTDB taxonomy): domain Archaea; phylum Thermoplasmatota; class E2; order DHVEG-1; family B18-G2; genus B18-G2. The sequence continues at coordinate 5,740 of JAGGWT010000060.1, forward strand.
AGAGACCACTACTTTGTACTGATACTGGATGGTAAAATCATAGGTTACTCCATGCTCAGACTTTTCCATTACACGGTACCCAGTCTTGGATGCTGTATAAGAAATGGATACGAAAACAGAGGGTATGGAACTCTGCTCGTCAGATGGACCCTAGAAGAAGCAAAAAGGTTGGGATATAAAGAAGTTATCTTGCATGTGTATGAGGAAAATAAAGCTGCTCGAAGGATCTATGAGAAAGTGGGATTCAAAATTATAAAGAGGAACGATGAAAAGAAAGAACTTAGGATGAGTATAACATTATAAATTACATTATGATTTTTGCGTAGTGATTTTCAACTGGGATATTTTCCGCTGAATAGAAACCTGTGAAAGTGTCTTGTGAAGAGCATGTTTCGAACAAACTTGCTGAAGAAATCGTAAACACACAGATTTTTACTTCCCCCGATGCATCTTCTCATTGCATTTGAAAAGGAATAAAATCCAGTAGCTACCTTCTTGATGCCTTCCAGAAGCTGCTCCACCGTCATATTCTTAGGTTGGAAGACCACATTTCCTTCGTTGTATTTGGACCAATCTTTTGTCAATATCCTGTTCTGTTTGTCCAATTCCTCAAATATCGCGGTACCTGGATATGGTGTCAAAATAGCAAAGGCGGCAGTATCAAGGTCCAGCTCTTTTAACATCTCCAGCGTATTATCAAAAACATCTGTCGTATCAGTATCAAAACCAAACATGAATAAGCCTGCCACCATCATTCCGTAGTCCTTAATTTTCTTCACTGCTTTTCTGTATTCCTCTATACGGTTGGTTCTTTTTCCCACTGAATTTATGGCTGCCTGCGAAACAGACTCAAACCCAACCTGCCATCTGAAGCAACCCGCCTCACTCGCAAGCTTTAGAAGTTTATCATCTCTGGCAAGAACATTCACATTACCGTAGCAATCAAATCGTTTGTTCAAACCTATCATCTCCTTGAAAAGCTTCTTGGTGTAGTCCGTGTTTATGGTCATTGATGCATCTACAAAAAACAGATATTTGCACTTGATGGACTGTATCTCTTCTATTACATTCTCCACCGGGCGAGTACGATGTACTCTTCCCTCAACTCTGTGTACTGTACAGAATTTACACCCAACAGGGCATCCTCTTGTTGCCTGAATAGGAGCAATAGATGTAGGTATATCATCGGTTCTCTTTGCCGGAGGTATCAGTTTCGGATCAACAAATTCCTCGGAAACATAGAATGGTTTCAATTTCTTTCCTCTTTCCAGATCGTCTATCAATTTCGGCCATGTTAATTCAGCTTCGCCTATAACTACTGCATCTGCGTGTTCTTTTGCTTCGTCAGGTAAAACGGTTGGGTGATAACCACCTAGAGCAACCTTTACTCCTCTTTTTCTGAATTTATCAGCTATCTCATACCCTCTCGGAGCATTACAGGTTAGACAGGATATCCCGACAAGGTCATATTCTTCATCAAAATCAATATCTGAAAATTTCTCATCCACTATCTCAACTTCATGTTTTTCTGGCGTTATTGCGGCTATTTGCTGGAGTGACAAGAAAGAGGGAAGATAACCAAATCTATACAGAAGGGTTCTCTTCTTGCCAGAAAATGGAGAAACCAATAATATTCTCATGCTCTTCCTCGCCTCACTCTTTGCTGCTCAATTATCAGTTTGTGTTATTAAATTTTTTTCTTGAAATTTTACGACTTTATCCTCTCTAAAATATAGAACCTTGTAAAAACGTTATCAATCATGAATAAAAAAGGATGAAAATTAAGGATTCCTCGCCTGATTGCTTTAACAAATCTCTTTGCAATTTCATGGTAGGAGTAGAATATCCTGTGCAATTTTTTATATTCGCTGAGAATTTCCTCCTTTGTGAAGTTCTTGGGTTCGAAAACGATGTTCTGATAGGTATATCTCGACCAGTCTTTCGTTAAAATTCTGCCTTCCTTGAGCAGTTTATCGTAAAGGGGTGTCCCAGGAAAAGGAGTTAAAATACTAAAGTCGGCTGAGTCGATTTCCGCTTTTCTTATAAATTCTAGTGTATCCTCAAAAATTGTTCTTTTATCGTGATCAAATCCAAACATGAAAAATCCGTGTACAAACATACCATGATCATGAATTTTCTTAACAGCCTTGTAGTACTCCTTAACTTTGTTGGTGTTCTTGTTAACCTCCCTAAGTGACTCCTGCGAGATTGACTCGAAACCTATATTCCATTGAATGCAACCAGCTTCTCTCGAAAGTTTGAGTAATTCATCATCCTTGCACAATGTGTTAATGTTCCCCAAAAAGATGAATTTTTTATTAACTTCTTCTTTTAATGCTTTACACAAAGTTTTCGTGTATTCGGTGTCGATAGTCATAGAAGTATCATAGAAATTTATCAATTTCTGGCGGACTCTTTTAATTTCTCCAGTGACATATTCCACAGGTCGTTTCCTGAACACCCTCCCGTGCGTCGAGTTACCGACAAAGCAATATTTGCAGCGATATGGACAGCCTCTCGAGGACTGAACACCATTTACCAGAATTAATCTGTTCAAAATGTTTCTGTCAGGTGCAGGTAAGCCGGTCAGATCAGGAGGTTTTTTCTGAAAATAAAACGATTTTAATCTACCGTTTTCTAGATCCTCCAATAATTTAAACCATATCCCTTCTGCCTCTCCTATAACGACACTATCTGCGTGCTGCTTGGCCTCTTCAGGCAACGCTGAAGCGTGAGGGCCACCAATAACAACTTTAGCACCTCTTTTCCTAAATTCGTCAGCAATTTCATAGGCTCTTATAATCTCGTGCGTCATGGCGGTAATCCCAACTAAATCGTAATCTTTCTCAAAGTCGATTTTCTGATGGCACTCGTCCACCATTTCGACTTTGTGTTTTCTGGGTGTTACCGCAGATAACATAGGAAAGGTCAGGGGAGGACATAATACATTCATTTTTCCAATGACTTTATGGAAAAAGCCCCGTTTGTCTCCTCCAGTTTTGCTTAAATCTGGATTTGGATGAACAAACAGTATATTCATGCTGTTTTCCCGATTTCTTTCCCAACTTAATAATCTTTTACCTTAACTATTTTGAAACTTTTGACAAGAAAAAATTTCATTCAATTTGCAAGACTTCCTTAATGGGTGCAAAGGAAAATCTCTGCAACAGCTTTTCGAGTCTCTTCAGAGAAGATTTTATTCCGTGGTATATTCGTACGTTTTGTGGAAAGGGCAAAACTTTTGGTGTAGCGGGATACGTTTCCCATGGATGTATATAGAACACTGCAGGTCTACCTTCCCTGTTGACTTTACGTATACCTTCCACAATGAACCAGAGTGGTAGAATCCTGAAATAATACCCTCCAGAGATGGGCACATTTTTTCCTAATATATTAACAACGGTGAGAGGGAACTCAACTATGGGGCTATCAGGGTCGATTTTGCTTACATCCTCCTTCGATGGTTTATATGGCTCAAGTGGCGCCGTAGGCACACCATACAATCGTGTCTTGTAAGGAAATATGCTAGAATCGTACTTGAAATTGTATTTTATCAGCACGTTGAATGCCCATTTTGTTGAATTATCTATGGAAAAGCTCGGTGCTCTAAATCCAATGGGTCTTTCTCCAGTAATTCTATTCAAAAGGTCGACCGATTTTTTGATTTCTGCTTCAAACTCCTCCTCATTGAGTTTATGCAATATTGTGTGTGAATATCCATGTGATGCGATTTCGTGACCTCTCTCATATATTTCTTTCACCAGATCAGGTAACTCTTCCGCAGTTTTCCCAAGCACAAAAAATGTGGCACGGACATCATATTTATCAAAAAGATGGAGTAGGGGCATGGTTGCTTCAATCACCTGATCGCTGTTTTTATCATGCACGGACGTGCAGTAGTTGGAAAATGGTTCACCCGAGTACCAGAATTCAAAATCCACAGTCATTGCGTTAATCATCTTCAATTTGGTAAAAAGTAGCCGGACATCATAAACTTTTCTTAACCGCTTTCACGACCTGTTCCATCTTCTCAGGATCATCTGCCAGAGAAGGATAAATGGGCAGATTCACAACAGTTTTTGATGCGAGTAAAGAGTTTGGAAATTTGTCGTCAGCATATTTCCTGAATATTCCTCTATAGGGTACAGAATAATGATAGAACTTATCAACGGCCACGCCTTTTTTGTGCATCCTTTCCTCAAAGATAGTTCTCTTTTTGACTCTTACTGTATAGTATGCATAAGTTGCTCCTTCTACTATAGGTGGTAGAGAGATTTCTTTCAAGTTGTGCAATTCTTCGTCATAGAACCTCGCTATTTCGATTCTTCGTTTGATCATGTCTTTAGCTTTCTTGATTTGAGCCAGTCCAATCTTTGCTTGAATGCAATGTAGGAGATTTAGGAAATCCGAAGGTATGTGCCTCCTGAAAGAGCTGAAATAATTCTTGTAGAAATTTTCCCTCGCTTTTCTTATCCATATATCTGTAATCTTGTAGAGCACATCATCAAAAATAAAATACGTAGAGAAAAATTTGACAATATTTCTCAATGTGGATAAAGGGGATTGTTTTTTAAAATTTTTATCAATATACTCGCACAATCGCTGGTGGATATCTTTATTGTTTGTTGTTATCATTCCTCCACCGCATGCAAATATCTGCTTGTAAAGTCCAAAACTGTAAAATGCAGCATCACCGTATTTCCCCACACCTTTAGTTAGTAATCCCTGCCCGGCATCCTCGAAAATCAATATCTCCTCATCCACTTCTTCCCTCAGTGCTTTCACATTCGCTGGGTATCCATACATATGTATGGGGATAAGAACTTTGGTTTTGTTTGTGATTCTAGAGAAAGCGTCTTCTGGTAAAATATTGTAATCTCTCAATGATACTCTGCAAAATCTGACGATATTTCCAGATGCTATCACGACAGAAGGTATAGCTGCACATGTATATGACGGGACAAGGATTTCGCTTTGTTTTATCTTAAGGGATTTAAGCAGAGCATAGAGACCTGTTCTGGCATAAGGTACAGCCACAGCATATCTACTACCCACAAGTTTGGCGAATTTCTTTTCAAATTCGCTTATTGCTTTGCCACTCTGGCAGGATAGAAAATATCTTATTTCTTCTTCATCGAAAAATGGTTGAAATCTAGGTATCATCATCTCCATCACCCTCTTTATAGGAACTGAGTTCATCCATTATCTGGATGTAAGTATTCACAGTCTCTCTTGCAATGTTTTTCCAGGATAATCTGTCCATCAATTCATCAGCGTCTTTCTCCAATTTTTGAAGCAATTCCCTATTGGAAAGCAGCTCAACAATGGCTTCAGAAAGTGCATCGGTATCTTCGGGTTGCACAATACATCTTTTGTCCTTAACATACGATGGTAAACCACCTATATCTGTAACAATCATCGGTTTTCTGAAAGAGAGAGCCAATGCGGCGGCGCCTCCGTGGGTATCAAATGGCTCCTTATATGGGAATACACAGATGTCCGATGCGGAAATGTAATAACTTAGTTCAGTATCTGGTAAATAGCCAAGTTTCATTTTCACACAATCTTCTAAATTGAGTTTCTTTATCAGTTCAACATATTCCTTCCAGTGAGGCAAAGGTCGACCGGCAACGAGTAAAAGAACATCTCTGATTTTCTCTCTGATTTTTGGCATAGCTTTTAGCAGTACGTCCAGACCTTTATACCTCCACAGATACCCAAAAAATAAAAGGACTTTTCTGTTCCGTGGAATCCCCAGGTAGCATCTGGCTTTCGTTTTGGAAATCTTTTCAGGATTGTTTCCGAATTTCAAAAAACCATGTGTTATAATGAATACCTTCTTATTCTTAACTTTATACAACTGAAATAATCTCTTCTTGTTTCTTTCATTGTGGACAATGAGAGCATCAGATAGTGAAAAAATAATTTTGTTGAACATGCTGTCGATTGTTCTAATAAATATATTCTTCATGTGGGGAGTCACATTGTGGATAGTTATCACTATCTTTTTTCCTCTTAATCTGATGATCGGTAAAATTACACTGTATATCATACCTGTGTACCATGCCCAGTGCTGAACATGGACAATTTCTCCCTCGGCTTTAATCCCGGCTTGAAACCATGTAATGGGATTATAAGGTATCAATATGTACTCTACCGCCATATTTGATAGTTTTTTCAATTGCTCTTCCTTGGCTTTTTTTATTCTGTCTGATGAGAAATTGACAAATAGGTTTTTGAAACTGTAAAACTCCAGGTTCACTAACTTTGCAATCTCTTCAGCGAGATGAGAACAGTAGTGACATATAGACCTTTCGGGTGGAAGTACGCCCATCATCGTTACTTTCATTCTGCAGAACCTCCGCCGCTATTACTAAATATTGCTTTTGGTAAGAATAAACTTTTGTTAGATTGGGGGTATATCAGCAAAAATTTATTTATAATAGGCTTTCACTCATCTCGTACGGGGTAAAACATGATCATATCAATAGCCAGCGGAAAGGGAGGAACAGGAAAAACCACCGTAGCGGTGAATCTTGCTTTAAGTTTGGAAAATGTTCAACTTATAGATTGTGATGTTGAGGAGCCAAATGACCACATCTTTCTGAATCCGGATATTGAAAAGAGCGAAGATGTATATGTTGAATATCCTGTTATAGATAAAGAGAAATGTGACCTTTGTGGGCAATGTGCAAGTTTTTGCATGTACAATGCAATAGCGGTGACAAAGAATGATATAATGGTTTTCCCAGAGCTATGCCATTCATGTGGGGGTTGCAAACTTGTTTGCCCAAGAGATGCTATAGATTATAAGAGGAGGAGTATAGGGAAGATAGAAAGTGGAAAATCAGGAGATATTGAGTTTTACAGAGGAATATTGAATTTGGGGGAAGCAAGAACCACACCCGTAATCAAGGAACTGAAGAAGAAAATCGATAAGAACAGAGACGTTATACTCGATGCTCCGCCCGGAGCCGGATGTGCAGTGATAGAAACCATAGAATCCTCGGATTTCTGTATACTCGTCACAGAACCAACGCCCTTTGGATTGTATGATTTGAAGATTGCGGTTGATGTTGTCAGGAGATTGAAGAAGCCCTTTGGTGTAATCATAAATAAAGATGGTATGGGCGATAAAAAAGTTGAGGTATTCTGTAGTAGGGAAAACATACCCATACTCCTAAGAATACCTTTTGATAAGAAAATAGCCGATTTATATTCTAAAGGAGTGCCTTTTGTTCTGGAGATGGAGGAGTGGAAGGGGAGATTCAGGACGATGGTTGATGAGATCAAGGAGAGATTGGCATGAAACAGATAACTGTGATAAGTGGAAAGGGTGGAACTGGAAAGACGAGTCTCACTGCAGCACTATCTACAATTATCCGGAATAAAGTTATTGCTGATTGTGATGTTGATGCGCCTGATCTGCATCTTCTGCTGAATCCAAAGATTAAAAAAACAATGGTGTTCCACGGGCTGAAACTTGCTGAGAGAGATGTTGAAAAATGTATACGTTGCATGAAGTGCTACGAGAACTGTAGATTCGATGCAATAAATGAGGAACTAGATATAGATGAAGACAAATGTGAGGGGTGTGGTGTATGCTCTTATGTGTGTCCCGTTGATGCGATATCCATGGTTGACAGAGATACAGGATTCATATATACATCCGAGACAAGATTCGGACCATTTGTATATGGAATTCTGAAAACAGCAGAGGAGGCAAGCGGAAAACTGGTTTCCATGGTCAGAGAAAGTGCCATCGCGCTAGCGAGAGATAAAAATATGGATATGATAATCATAGACGGCCCACCAGGAACGGGATGCCCTGTTATAGCATCTCTTTCTGGGGTGGATATTGCTCTGATTGTAACAGAGCCAACAAAATCAGGGATACATGATATGGAGAGAGTGTTAAAAGTTGTTGAGCATTTCGGAGTAAAGCCTCTGGTTTGCATCAACAAGTATGATTTGAACATTGAAAATTCTCTCAAAATAGAAGAGTTCTGTAAAAGGAACAAAATCGAAGTGGTTGGAAAGATATCTTTTGATGAGAGATTCACCACTGCACTAATAAATGGAAAAAGCATAGTTGAGTATGATGCGGAGTGTGAAGCAACCAGGAAGATATTTGATATGTGGAGCAGAATCAAAGGGAGGTTGGAGTAGATGGGCGTAATCCACAAAAATTTCGAGGATGTTGAACCGGAAATACCTGATGAAAGGGGAGCAAACAATGTAACCATCAGATGGTTGATAAGCAGGAAGGATGGAGCAAAGAACTTTGCGATGAGATTGTTCGAGATAGAGAAAGATGGATGTACACCTTATCACAGGCACGACTGGGAGCATGAAGTATTTATTCTTGAAGGAAAAGGGAAACTCGTGATGGAGGGTAGAGAAGAAGATCTCAATCCAGGAGATTTCGTATTTGTTCCACCAATGGAATGGCACCAGTTCAAGAATGATGAGAGCGAGAGATTGAGATTTCTCTGTCTGATACCAATTAAGGATAAATGAGCAAGAGAAAGAAAATCGAAAATCTCAATATCGAGATACGGAACTGCAGAAGGTGTAGATTATCCCAGACCAGAACGAATGTTGTGCTCGGTGAAGGAGATCTTAACTCAAGAATCATGATCGTTGCCCAGGCGCCTGGAGAGAGTGAAGATAAGGAGGGCAGGATGTTCATAGGTCCCTCAGGCAAAGTTCTGGATAAACTTTTTGAGCATGCAGGAATTAGAAGAGAAGATATCTATATGACTAATCTGATAAAATGTAAATTACCGAAGTATAGAAAACCAAAAAGGGATGAGATAGAATCCTGCAGTCCATATCTAGACAGAGAAATCGAGATAATCCAGCCAGATATAATCGTTACTCTCGGACACTTTGCATCATCTTACATACTGGAGAAGTACTTCATAGAGAAAACTCAAGATTTCAAGCAGGTGTATGGCAGAGCGTTTTACACCAAGTCAGGAAAAATCATTCTCCCACTGCGCCATCCTGCGGCTTTGTTGTATAATCCAGAATTGAAGGATGTTATGGTGGAGGACTATAGGAAAATTAGTACAGTTATGGGGGGTTGGTATGAGGATAATTATAGTCTATGATAACGTAGCTACTGGTCCCTTTAAAAGTGGATGGGGATTTTCATGCTACATAAAGGAGAAACAGATCCTTTTTGATACCGGAGACAATGGGAAGGCACTTCTTCATAATATGAGACTCCTTGATATAGATCCCGGAGAGATAGAGAAGATTGTTCTGTCTCATGACCATTTTGACCACACCGGAGGTTTGAAATCGCTGTTGGAGATAAATGAGGATGCGGAAGTTTTTGTTCCGGAAGGTTTTTCCAGATTCAAACTAAGAGGAATCAAGAATTATAGAATCGTTGCTGAACCACTTGAAATATCTGATGGCTGTATCGCAAGTGGAGGTATTGATAAGCGTAAATTTGAGCAAGTTATGGTAGTTAAAACCGGGAAAAAAGTATCGGTGATAACTGGCTGCGCCCACCCAGGATTAGATAGGATACTAGACTTTGCCAAGAAATTTGGAGAGATAGGTACTGTAATTGGGGGTTTTCATGGTTTTAAAGATATAGAGATATTGAAAGATCTAGATCTTGTTTTACCTTGCCACTGCACCAGATACAAAAAAGAGATACTGGAAATGGATAATTCTGAAAGCTGTCAGGTTGGTAAGGAGATAGTCTTGGAATGAGCTATGTAGATTTTTA
>JAGGWT010000095.1 GCA_021163455.1 Thermoplasmata archaeon
TGAATATCTTGGCAGGGATACAGAGAAACTGAAAGTGGTGGAGCCCCCTTTCAAGAGAATTAAATATGAAAAGGCTATAGAGATACTCAGGGATAAGGGATTCGATATAGAATGGGGTGACGACTTTGGTGCTCCTCACGAAAGGGCTCTTGTGGAGGGAGAGGATAAACCAATCTTTGTCACTCACTTTCCAGTGGAGGCGAAGGCGTTTTACATGAAGATATCTCCAGATGGGAAAACAGTAGAGTGCGCCGACATGCTTGCGCCAGAAGGTTATGGTGAGATAATAGGAGGTTCAGAGAGATCTGAGGATATAGATTCGATGATCGCTCGCTTAAAGGCAGATGGAGCAAAGATTGAAAATTACGAATGGTATTTCGATTTGAGGAGATATGGGAGTGTACCTCACTCAGGATTTGGACTTGGTTTGGAGAGGTTGGTAACGTGGATTGCGAAACTGGATCATATAAGAGACGCGACTCCTTTCCCGAGAACCATCAACAGAGCCTATCCATGAAAGGTGATGATATGAAAACGCAGGCGCATGTTATTATATCAGGTAGAGTTCAGGGAGTCTGGTTTAGAGCGAATACCAAGGAGAAGGCAAGACAGTTGAATGTTAAGGGCTGGGTCAGGAACCTTCCTGATGGAAGAGTGGAAGCCGTATTCGAAGGAGATAAGGAAGCCGTCGAAGAGATGATAAGATGGTGTCATCAGGGACCTCCACTTGCTAAGGTTGAGAAGGTCGAGGTTGAATACAGAGAACCAGAGGGAAAATACGAGGACTTCTCGATACTTTACTGAACCTCACAGCAACCTCTTCCAGGCATCAACCATCCTTTCGTTTATATCTATAAAAACGATTTCATCAAAGTATTCGATATAATCCTTTGCAACATTCATCATAGCTCTTGCAGCATCTTCTTCCTTCACTCCGCCGACTCCCGTTCCCATGCCGGGTAGAGCTATACTTTTCAGTTTCATGCTTTTTGCCAGTTCAAAGGCAGCCCTTGTGGCTTTCTCAACGTTATCAACGCCTATCCTCATCGCAGGTCTTTCCATTGTTGGCGCATGAATAACATACCTGCACTTCAGTTTTCCAGATGTTGTGGCAACAGCGGAGCCAACTTTAATAGGAGATTTTTTCACAGCTTCTTCCTCTATCTCCCCGCCACCTTTCCTTTTTATTACTCCAGCCACGCCGCCGCCCATATACCCCAAGGAATTAGCCGGATTTACAATCGCATCAACTTCCAGTTCGGTTAAATCTCCTTTCAGTACTTTTATTTTCATTTTTCTTCCTTCTTTTTCTTCTCCTCCATTTCTCTTTTTTCTCTTGCTATACCTCCTCTCAGTATCCTTATTCTTGCATTCAATCCGTGTATCAGATCTTCGTACTTCCTTTTCTTTTTTATAAAATCAGCTTTCGTCAGTTTCTTTTCCTTGTATCTTCTTTCAAGCTCCTCTATTTTCTGTTTGTTCTTTTCTATCCTTTTCTCCAGCTTCTCTATGTTTTTTTCAAGCCTTTCTATCAGTCCCATCTTATCCTACCCTCTCCCATAATTCCTTTCTATGTGCTTCCAGCATGTTATTTTCCTTTCCCAGATATTCGGCAAAAGTCTTTATTCTTTTCCCTCCAACTTTATATGGCTCCTCAAAATGCTCTTTATATTTGAGATCCCTCAGCAGGTGATGGTCAAGGATTATCTCAGCTTTTGTATTTTCAATTATTTCCACCATATTTCTGGATGCATCCTCCAGATTCTTCTTGCTGAATTTCCATCCCAGAAACAGCGTGGGAGGTCCATCTATTACTAATATATCAGGATTCTGGTCAATTATGTAATCCTTCGCCTCCTCTGTTACGGGACCCTGAACATCAGAGGCATGAAGAATCCTTCTGTCTCCATCGTCAACAGTCGTCATTATCACATAACCTAACCTCACTTTTGCTGGACCATGGAAAAACGGCGGAGAAAAGCGAATCTCGGTTGAGCCTATCCTGTGAACAGAATCATCGCAGTATATCAGTTCACACTTTTCCTCAAATCTCTCTTTGAAATCTCTTCCTCTCTCCTTCTGAGATGCATTTATGTTTTTCTCGATATCTTTTGCGAAGACCTTCTTTCCTTCAAAAAAGGTTGCATCCGGATCATAATGGTCGTAGTGGTAATGGGATATCACGAAGAGGTCACAATCCCTGGCTATTTTCTCTATCTCCTTCTTTGTTTTTTCCAGCGCTTCTATTTCCAGAGGATGAGGAGGTAGCCCATATCTGCTTGGACCAAGGGCTGCGGAGGGGTCTATAATCATCTTCACATCTTTTGTTTCAACGTATACAGAAAGAGACCTGACGCCCAGAGAATCTGAGGATATGGGGATGAACTTCATAATAATCCTAAAGGTGGAAAAGAAGATAAGTTTAATGTCTCTTGCTCCAGCTGTAACTTCTCATCCTGCTACCTCTTCCATAACCGCAGGCCGCACACCTCTTCTTTCTTATGTGGTATGCATGTTTTCCACATCTTCTGCACCTTATGTGCGTCTTCCCGCCGCCGGATTTGGATGGAGTTCCCTTGCTCATGGTTCAACCCCCTTGAGATGCAACCCCTTAAGGTGGAGAGATGTATATAATATTATCTCCTCTTACTATGACCTTTTCTCTTTTGGCAACTGCTTCTCCGTTAATTATCTCCTCTGCATCTCTGAGCACGAGGTTCATGTGGGGCACATCGTATCCATCAAGTATGCCCCGATATCCGCGATTACCTCTCAGTTCGACGATCACTCTGGTATTCAAACTTCTGTGCAGGACTTCCAGCGGTTTTGGCATGATAGAGAAACTTAAACAACAAGTTACTTATAACTGTTTTCTTGATAGAGGGTCATGCTGAAGAACAGGTACGTCATCAGAAAGAAGGAGGCAAGAAAGATAGCTGATGATATCAGGAACATTTACGGCTGCGAATTTCCAGACAATCCAAAGATAGAGAGGGCAAAACTCCTCGATTTTGATGTTGTGCTGGTAGATAATTCCGTTGATTTTCTCATCCACGATGATAGGATACTGTTCATATTGTCATCCATAGAAAAATACAAACCCGAAAAGAAGTTCGTAACGATAGATATGGGTGCAATCAAGTTTATTGCAGGGGGCGCAGATGTTATGGTCCCGGGAATAGTCGATGCCGATAGGGATATACATGAAGGAGACCCGGTATGGATTAGAGATGAGAACCATGGCAGGGCTATAGCAGTTGGCATATCTCTGATGAATGGAAGTGATCTCATCAAACTTGAGAAGGGCAGAGGTGTGAGGAACATACACTGGGTTGGCGACAGGATATGGAAAGCTCTTGGTGAAATTTAGGCGGTGTAAAATTTAAAAAACCGCAGAAATGGTTAAAAAAACCATGTTTGATGATCAATCGGTGAAGCAGTATGGAATCAGAAATATGTCTGGTATACTCAACGTTTGGAAATCTGGATGATGCAAAGAGAGTTGGAAAAACCCTTGTTGAAGAGAGACTCGCTGCGTGTGTGAATATAATTCCAAAGATACACTCCTTCTACTGGTGGAAGGAGAAGATAGAAGAGGACGAGGAGAGCATCCTCATAGCAAAGATAACCAGTGAAAATGCTGATAAAGTTGTGGAGAGGATAAGAGAACTCCATCCCTATGAGTTGCCTGCCATTCTGGTTATACCTCTGACAAAGGTGTTGAAGGATTTTGCAGATTATGTTAAAAGTGAGACCTCATGAAATTTATCTGTCTGATATCAACGGGTATAGATTCGCCGGTAGCAACCTATCTCATGTCCAGATATGGAGATGCAATTCTTGTTCATTCCAGCAACTACCCCTTTGTAAGCAGAGACACCTCTCAAATCGCAGAGATGATAGCAAGAAGACTCAGGGAGGTTACCAGAAAGGCGATGAGACTGTACATTCTACCTCATGGTATTGCTCTCTCAGAAATCAAGAAGAGTTGCGAGGAGAGACTTACATGCGTGCTCTGCAAGAGAATGATGCTGAGATATGGTAGATATATAGCAGAGATGGAGAAAGGAGATGCTATTGTCACGGGTGAATCCCTCGGTCAGGTAGCCTCACAAACTCTAAACAACATATTTGTGGAGCAGTACAATCTGAAGTTTCCGGTCATAAGACCTCTTATAGGAATGGATAAGGAAGAGATTATCAGGATAGCCAGAGAAATAGGCACATATGATCTATCGATGGAAGGAAATATTACATGCGAAGCGGTACCGAGAAAACCAGCCACGAGAGCGAACCTCTCAAAAGTTCTGGAAGAGGAGGAAAAACTATCTGTTAAGTCTCTCATCAGAAGAATCATCGATGAAGCGAAAGTGCTGGACTTATAGACCCATAATATAGAAAACCGACCCCACAGCGAGACCTATGAGCAGATTTATGACTTTCATGAGGAGAGAATCCTTTATGGTGTATGAAAACAGAGGGAGCATCCCGTGCCCGTCCTGAACGATGGAACTTGTGAGCAGCACAGAGAAAGGCACAAGCCCTTTGAAGTACATTGTTACGAAAACCAGATGAGGACCCGATTCCGGAATCAATCCAACGATACCGCTGAGCACCAGTATGAGGTTCATGTTGGAGCGAATGAAGGTCTCCAGATTGAACATGGATATGATGATATTCACGAAGAGTAATGCGCCAAGTGTCCACAGAAAGACCTTCCATATGTGTCTCTTTATGATATGCCTGATAATGTGCTCCCTCAGATAATGTTCGGATGAAAACAGGGAAACAAAAATCATAAAGCCGGATATTGAGAGAAAAACGAATCTTTCTGTATTGATCTCTTTTGGACCAAAGATGCCGAGTATATTGAGTATGAGCAGAAGAACAAAAACCAGAATCATGGAGATTCTTGCCAAGGAGGGCGCCGGCCTCCGTGAGAATATCTTCTCTGTCTTCTCCGCATGGTATTCCTGCAATTCACATTCCTTACATACCTTTATGTTCATCTTTCTGATGATTTTATCTACAATCACACCCGATACAATTCCGATTACGAAGAGCAAGGAGAACAGTATGACGGCATCTTTTGGAAAAAGAGCAAGCATGACAAAAGCTTCATCCCCAGATGTTGCAATCATGCAGGCGGTTAATGCACCAAACGTTATTATGCCATGGACATACATGGATACGCTCATAAAAGCTCCCAGACAGCCGGGAGTGACACCGAGGAATGAGGAGATGATGTACTGCTTCCTTTTACTCCTTACCAGACTCTCCTTTATTTTACCCTGGGTGAGGATGTTGATGTAATCAACGATTATCATCATCGAGAAAACAAAGAACGTTATGATGATGGAGTGATTCAGCGATTCTACAACTCTTGCTAATATATCCATTGTGCGATGTGAGAATAATAAAGTCTTGTATAAAGCTTTTTGTCTTCGGGATGCCAGGTAATGAAGGGTACAGATGGTTTAAAAAAATGGAGAGAAAGAGGGATCAGCTGATGTACATGTATGGCACCGGTGCCCTAACCCACGGGTCATCTCTACTTCCCCATCTTATTCCGAACCACTTATCCCACTTGCAGATCTGAGCAAGTGGGTATCTATCCTGACTGCCAGCTGGTCCTGGTATGTCGTAAGGCGTATCACCTATGCCATCGTTGTCAGTATCGTTTCCTGTATAGTCAGACCAGAAGTTGCCCTCTCCACCAGATGATAATGCCAGCAAAGTTTCTGATGTTGCTTTATACCATCGATTTCCACTTCCAGCATCGTATGCCTGAACTATACTATCTCTTCCTACTCCATTCCATATGAAGTTGTTGTAGTATATGGTGTTGTTCGAAGATGCGGAATCTATTGTTATGCCAGGTCCGGAGTTGTTTACAAAATTACAGGATGATATGAAGTTCTCAGATGATGCCACCAGGTATATACCACCGCAGCCATTCTCATAGAAGTTACATAAGCTTATGTGATTTCCTGAAGATGATGCCATGTATATTCCATGGGATGATGCATTGAATATGTTACAAAGAGTTATCATGTTGCTGTTTGACTGTACAATCTTCATACCAGTATCAGATGGAAGGAATATCGAGAATTGATTCTTCACCTCAATATAGCACTGTCCTATGATGTTGTTGTCTGAATTGTACAAATAGATGGAATTGCTGTTGAGTTTCATGCTACAGTTGTAAATGTTGTTATACGATGAATCTTCGATGTAGATACCGTTGTTCTTTCCGCTTATGCTACAGTTTTCTATGATATTACCCTCGGAATTCACTATCTTTACTCCCGTGTTTCCATTGTGCAGACCACAGTTTGTGATTCCGTTGTATGATGTGTTATCGATAACAATATCATCTCTGTTGTACATGAGACAGTTCGAAATCACGTTTCCTGCTTTTGCATTTACAATCTTTATTCCAGTATCCCCATCCTTAATGGTGAAGTTGTATATCTCAATGGAACCATTGCCCAGAACATCTATGACTGTTCTGTCATTGCTTATAATCGCTCTTCTACTATCTTCTCCATAGAGTTTGATAGACTTATCAATCACGAGACCTTCATTATAGGTTCCATTGTAAACATATATCATCGCTCCATCATCCAGATCATTTATCGCATTCTGTATGCTCTTCCATCTCCTGTTTGCTGGATCATCTCTTGGATAGTCATCATCAACAAAACCATCAAACACCCACACCCACCTTGTCTTTGTTCCGGTATCGTTGTCATCGTCAGTTGCTGTGAATGTTACTCTGTAGAATCCATGTTTTGTATAGGTATGTGTTGCATTTCTAGTATAGCTGTAGTTTCCATCTCCAAAGTTCCATGTGTAGTTTATGATGTAACCATCTGGTTCGTAAATTGTTGAGTTGAAGATAACGGGTTCTCCAACAGTCACTATCTTACATGGCGAGATTGTGAAATCAACACTCGGAGGAACATTTCTCACATAAATCTGCTTTGTCTTTGATGCATTCTTTCCATTTGAGTCAATGATCGTCAGAGTTACATTATAGTATCCATCGTCCGCATATGTGTGATTAACAATACATCCATACCCATAGCATCCATCACCAAAGTCCCAAGTGTAATTTTCTATAGAAGAATTATCCCCAGCAGATGGATATGAGAGATATCTCGTATCAAATGTCACGTTATCGATATCTGTTGGTTCCTCTGGTGAGCTAGCAAAATCTGCTATCGGAACATCGAGGAGGTTGAGATAGAAACTTTCTGTCTCTATCTCATCCACGAATGTTTCATTCACATCGTAGAGTTCTAGTTTTACAGTGAAATTACCCGGGATTCTCTCTGATATGGTCTTTACAGTAACGTAACCAGATGTTCCATTTCCATCCTTCACCAGGAAATAATCGGTGCAGTTACGATCCACTCGTATGTATATCTTACTTCCGTTGGGCAGATGAACTATTCTATAGAGAGTTGCCTTGATTTTTGCACCTGTTGGCAGAGCACTTGTTATATAGAAATAAACCCTCGCAGAATCGTTTTTCCCATCGTTTCCACTGTCAAATTTCTCGATAGAGTAATCCGAAATGGTAAGATTCTCCTTTATTACGTCTTCGTAGCAGAGATACAGAGCGGTAAGAAGAACTATATCACTCTCTATCATGAATGTATCATTAACAAGTCCACAGAAAGTTCCATTTGGGTATAGAACATCTCCCTGAGTGTGGTTAGCTCCATCTCTGTGATAACCTTTAAATGGATTTCTGCTGAATATAACTGCACCCTTTCTGTATCCCATAAGGTGGAAAGGTTCGGCATCCTCGCCTGATACATCCCGACTCTCACAAATGGTCCATGCATCATCACCACACAGTAACTTCATCTGCTTCTCGTACTCTAGAGCTTTAGCAATATTAATAGCAATGGATGCTATGTATCTTGCTCCAAAGTTGACACAGACATTGAAATTTCGATTATCTGAGTCTAGATATTTACTATCAGTGTGACCAAAATTACCCGGATTTATGACATATCTCACTTTTTCTTCTCCACTCTTGACGTATTTTTTGATGTAATCGATGGAACCTCTAAATCCATATTCCTCTCCAGCAAATGCTATGAATTTGACTGTATGTTCGGGCTTTATGCCTTTCTCCTCCTCAAGCTTTTTCATGTACTTTGCTATGCCAAGAACGAGTGCTGTTTCTGCTGCCTCATCTATCGTTCCCTGATTCCACCAGCAGTCATAGTGAGCACAGATTATATCAACTACATTACTTGGATCTCTTCCTTCCAGTTTACCTATTATGTTGTGACTTACTACATTGTCGTAATGCCATTTTGAGTAAATATCGACTGTAACATTACATGACTCTTTGCTCAGATTCTCCTCTATGCGTTCCCACTTGGAGCCAGTTATTGAATATCCTGGCTTCAAGAATTGAGGAAGAATCTTAGAGGTGGAAGGCCCCATGAAGTATGTGTTATCGAAGCAGTCTACCAAGATGAAAGCTTTAATACGAGGATCAATCGGGCAGGACCAACCCCAGGGGTCTTTCCAATTAGTGAATCGTACTGCACAAAAGTTTCCCTCACCATTTGGTTTTTCCATTGTAATACTCAGATTTTCTGCGCTCCATATATAGTAGGTTTCGTTGCCAATCTTCTCCTTCTCAATAGCGGTCCATGGTACCGCAAGTAACGGGAAACAGGTAGATGTATCGTTTTCCTTATAAGTTAGCAGTATTTCCTTCACTTCACCGGTTGAAATATTTTTGATTTTGAAACGTATCCAGTGAGCATCGACTTGTCTCACTTCAGTTAGATCTCCTAGTGATCCAAACCACATTACGTGCTTTAAAGGATGAACAAAAACCTGCCACGGAAGTTCCAGCCATTTGAGAGACTTGTTTATCTTCTCCCTATCTACATTTACCGATCCCAGTGTTTCATTCATCCACCTCTGGATAAGATTTGCAGCTTCATGCTCACCAGGTGTACCGAATGCTCTACCCTTAGGGTGCTCTTTAACTATATCTGAAAGCTTCTGGGTTTTACGCCACACATAGGTATAGTTAATGATCGGCTCATATTCACCAGCACTTCCTCCACCCGATGCCTCTGCTTTTATCACGATACTCTCCTTCTGATTCACCAGACCAACGAAAACACTCGATAGCATCAATAGCGTCACCAATAGAGGGAGTAACTTTTCCTTCATTTTGTCTCTCCCCCAAATTGTAATGCATGAACAGTAAAAAAAA
>JAGGWT010000003.1 GCA_021163455.1 Thermoplasmata archaeon
CAGGATATCTATCCTCTCATGAATCCATATGGATGGAAAGAAAATCTGGAGGAGTATTGCGATGTAAACTGGGGAGGCAGAGATGAGCCATGGGTAAAATCGCTGGTGCCTTACATTGGTATATAGTTCATCCCCATTCCCCATCTCTTCTCTCTCTTTTTTGTGTTATATTTCCATGAGAGATTTTTGAGACAAAGTATTTTTGTTTCAAATCAATTGGGTACATATTTTCACTTTGCAGAAAGAACAAACCGGGGAACCGATAAAAAATCGAACACGAAACCGTCATCCATTTCTGGAAAGCTTCCAGTTTTACAAAAACATCTCCTTCCCGTTTAATGGGAACGGATGTGGATACATATCATTTATCTGCGGTTGCATAAGTATCAAACTTGGATAGTTGACCCTTATCATGTACTTTGCATAGTAAAATGCCTCCTCCACAGATACCCTGCCATCCTTGAGGAATCTGAAATGCAACCTTCCGCCAATCGAAAGAATACCTCTCTTGAAACCATCTGCCTTTCCGCTCTTCAATCCTTCGAACCACAATCTCGTGAAGAGAGGACCTGTCAGGGAGCTTGAATATCCCACGCTGAACTTACTCTCTCCAGTTATCACTATTCTTCCATCCTTCGGTATTCCTGATTTCAGAAATGATGGTATGTTGAATATAACTCTGTTCGCAAAACCTCCGCTGTAGCAGGAATCCACAACCAGACATAACTTAGCCTCCAAATCCTCCAGAGCGCTGCCCAGTTCTCTATCGCTGAGAATACTGTCCCAGAGAATGATTTCACTCCTTTCAAGTATTTTACCACCCGTAAATTTCTGATTGGGGTCTCCCACCCCATGCCCGGAAATCCATATGAAAACCTCGCTATCGTTGTACTTGTTTGCATCATTCTTTACCTTATCAATCACAAATGAGAAGAACTTCTTTGTTGCCGGACCATAAATTGCCCCTTCTATACTGCTAGGTCTTTCCTGAAGAGTACATATTCTTTCTCCTTCTCCATTGTTGCTTCTTATCCATCCATCATCAAATAGAATGAACACATGGCAACTCGGAAAACTCAGATTGTTTATGAAGTACCTAGCCATCTCTTCAGCCAGAAACAGGATACCATTCCCCAACTTCTTGTTGCCAATCTCCACATTGGCGGCGGCGAGAAAGATAGCCCATTTGTGAACATCACTTTCGACAATTCTCTGGATATATACCTTGACCTTAACAACATCAGAGTACTGATACCCATCCCATGCTCTTGCATAGATGTAACAAAAGTCTTCCTGTATCTTCTCTGTATTTACCTCGCAGCTCCAGTTCTCGGCACCCTTAACCCTCTTCCATTCACCTCCATTCACCTTGACCTCTACAAACTCTAATTTACCCTCGGGATCGTAGGCTCTACCTCTCACTATAAAGATTCCATAAACCTCTTCGCCATCCTTTGGATAGTCAATCCACACAACAGGCTTCTGATCCCTTTTTCCAGCTGGGAGAGATATAATGGCAAATACGACAACTCCCACGATAATCAGGGTTATGATAGAGATCAGCAGCCTCTTGCTATCCATCCGTTTAATATTTATACCAGGTTATTAAAAATGTTTCCTTTACATCTATTGTCTGAAGTGCTCATATCCCCTATCATAAAGCCTTCTTTCGACACCATGACACACTATTCTGTTATCCTTCTCTCTGATAACTCTACCTATCTCTGTGAGGTTCACATGCTTCTTTGCATCATCGTATTTATCCTCCGGAACAGTGACAAGAAGTTCATAATCTCCACCGAAGTCTATTGCTATGGAGTATGGATCTACATCAAGTATCCTGCCAATCCTGAACGCGAGAGGATCTACAGGAATTTTATCCCGGTAAATCAGAAAACCCACCCCGCTTGCATCAGAGAGCTGATACAGAGATGAAGAAAGACCATCCGAGATATCCATGCACGATGTTGCCCATCTACTTTCTGCCAGTTTCCTGCCCTCCTCAACTCTGGGTGCCGGTCTTATCAGACCTGTTTTTGGTATCTCTTCAATAGAGTTTTTTATAGCAAGGTAGCCCGCTCCAGCTTTTCCCAGGGTTCCGGTGACGGCAACAATATCCCCAGGTCTTGCACCACTCCTGAGCAGAATCTCGTCCTTTGGGACTGTACCTATAGCTGTACCGCATATTGTTATCTCATCATGCTCTTTTGTATCCCCTCCAAGTATTTTTCCACCGAATTTTTCCACACATTCTTTTGCACCATCTATGATTGAGAGCACGAAATCTTCCTCAAGATTGGAGGGAATGGAAAGGGAAAGAAGCAATCCTATAACCTCTCCACCCATCGCGGCAATATCGCTGAGATTGATGGATGCAACAAACCACCCTATATCACGAGCGCTCATCACATCTGGAAGATGTGTGCTTTTTCTCACCATATCTGATGATACAAGAAGATACCTGTCATCCAGAGGTATATAGGCGGCATCATCACCGGCAATATCATTTTGAAGGAGAGAGAGGATGTCTTTCACTACCTTTCTTTCCCCGATATCAGAGAGTTTCACATTCTCATGAAAGGACTGAAACTCAAAAAGTTTATCTCTTTAAGACACATGTTGAGAACCATGGAAGGTCTAACCTACGCAAAAAGCGGAGTTGATATTTTCAGGGAAGAGAAGGCGGTAAAAAGAATACTAAAATCCATAAAGTTTAACAGAGATGGGATAGGGAGATACATGGGCGGTCACTTCGCAGGTCTCATTGATTTTGGAGATACTGTTCTCGTTCTCTGCACAGATGGTGTGGGTTCTAAAGTTATGATTGCAAATGAGATGAAGAAGTGGGATACTATAGGCATAGATTGCATAGCGATGAATGTTAACGATTGCATATGTGTTGGTGCTGAACCAATAGCGTTTGTTGATTATCTGGCTATGGAGAAGACAGACCCGAAAATAACAGAAGAGATAGGAAAAGGTCTGGAGAAAGGGGCGAGGATGGCAAATGTATCGATAGCTGGAGGGGAAACAGCAACACTCCCTGATATAATAAATGGTTTTGACCTTGCAGGAGCATGTCTCGGATATGCCGATAAGAAAAAAATCATACTGGGAGACAAAATAGAGGAGGGGGATGTTGTGATAGGCATAGAGAGCAGTGGTCTGCATTCTAATGGATACACTCTGGTAAGAAAAATCATCGAGAAAGAAAACCTCTCGTACGATTCACCATTTCCAGGAGGTATTTATGAAGGCAAATCCATAGGCGAGGTACTTTTAACGCCGACGAAGATATACGTCAGAGAGGTGCTGGAAGTAATTAAAAATACAGATGTCCACGGGCTTGCGCACATAACGGGCGGCGGCGTGAGAAATCTTCTCAGATTGAAGAAAGATATCAGAATCGTCCTTGACAATCTTCCGGAGCCGCAGCCCATCTTCAGATTCATACAGGAGATGGGAAAGGTTAGCCTGAAAGAGATGTACCAGACCTTCAACATGGGGGTTGGATTCTGCATAATCGTTTCTAAGAATCTTGCGGATGATGTGCTGGACATTCTCGAGAGATTTGGAGATAGAGCCGATGTGATAGGATATGTGGAAAAAGGAGAGGGTGTCCATATCCCAGATAAAAAACTATCCTATGTGTAGATTTCTCACCGTACATCATGGATATTTATGGATACTTCCCAGCATAGACCAATGGATGAAGAGATTCATTTTTTATCTTCCCAAACCTTTAAAAGGAATAACCTTATACCGCTTCCTGATGAAGCTTACTGACAGATGTGTATCCTGCGGAAAGGGACTGATCGAGAAGGGCTTCGTTACATTTCCCTGCCCAATATGCTCAGCACCTATAGGTAGATGTGTGAACTGCAGGGAGCAGGGAGTGGAATACGTCTGCAGTAAGTGTGGATTTAAAGGACCGTAGGTGAAAATATGGGAGAGGTTATAGCTCTGATAAGGGTGATGCCAACGGAGATATTGAACGACGAGCAGATGGATGAGCTTAAAAAGAGAATCGAGGGAAAGATAAAGAGCCCTGCCAAACTGACCAGAATAGATGTAAAGGATATAGCTTTCGGACTCAGGGCACTGGATGTTACCGTGGTGGTTCCAGATGCCGAGGGCGGAGTTGACCCGATAGCAGAGGAACTTGCTAAGATGGATGGCGTAGAGAGCGCTGAAGTTGTTGATGTTGGCAGAATATAAACAATTTTTTTTAAGATCCTCTGCCCGCTCTCTTTATCTGTTCTGGAAATCTACCAGCTGATATCTCTTCGAGAGCCTCTACACCGAGGTTTGTTGGGAAGTAAACAGGATGTGCTGATTTACTCCTGTCAACTTCAACCATCTCAGCCATCGCCATTTTCTTGAGATGCCATTTCACGGTGTGATGATTGAGATTCAATGCCTTTGCAATTTCAAGCAGGTGCTTTCCCGGATTGTTTTTCAGATATTCCATGATTCTTCTTGCATTTCTGTTTCTCAGTATCGAGCCGGCTATTGCTCTCTTCCTTGACTGTATACCTCCCTCAACCAGATAGTACACCTTCTTTCCACCTATCTTTCTGCTTCTTACAAGATTGCACTGCTCTAGTTTCCTGAGATGCCATTCCACGTTACTCGGTTTCAAATCCAGATCTCTCGCTATCTCTCTCAGATGAGAGCCGGGATATTCATCGAGATATGAGTATATGGTTCTCCGTATCTCCTTGTCCAGAACGTTCTCTGGAGTTACGTATTTCATTCCTCCCCAGAGGGCGAAGAAAGTGATGATTATGGCTAGGACCACTATCATCGCTATAATCCCTATTTCGATGGCTACTGAAGGTGTCAACTCTATACCACCTAACAGAAGCAGAGGTACTATACCGTGCAGTACAAACATCACTCCATTCATCCCATCCCTTCCTCACCAAGTGTAAATATGAAAAACCTTAAATATTTTACTTATGAGTGAATATTCCTACCATCGAATCTCCTTCTTTCTCTATCCTGACGAAACCAAATCTCTCAAACTGAACGATTTCTCCATTTCTGGCAGTTTTGAGAGATTCCTCAACAAGACCTCTCACTCTTTTCAAACTATCAGGATTGTATTTATCACCTATGAACAAGGGGCCACCAACTAGGACAACAAATTCAAAAGATTTCTCTGTGACCCACTGTATCTTCTCAACGTCTTTCAGTAACTCTTCACCCTCATATGTAGCTTTTATCTCATCCTTCTTTATTTCCGATATTCTCACATTGTAAAGATCTTTTAATCTAAAAATATCCCCTTCCCTCATGCTTTTTATATCTTCCCTGGGTACGAAAAAAACAGAGGAAGTTTCCACCACTCTGTATCCCATATCTTCCGTTGGATGAAATTTGAGTTTCTTTTTCAGAGCAGGTGCATTTTCAACATAAATTTTCACCGGGTTTGGTACGAAGAAAAATCTTCTGGCACGTTTATCTATAATTTTTCTATTCACAGCCTCGAGCTGGTCAAATGTTACTGTGGATTCACTCTTTGAGATACCCTGAGATAGAACAAAGAGTCTTATCGCCTCGGGAGTTATTCCTCTCCTTTTCAATCCTCTCAGAGTTGGAAGTCTGAAATCATCATATCCAGATACCTTACCTTCATCTATGAGGGGTTTGATTTTTCTCTTGGATACGGGCATCCCCTCAATGGAAAGCCTGGAGAACTCCATCAGATGAGGTTTTCTCAGATTGAGCTTATCAAGTATGTAGAAATAAACCTCATCTCTCAATTCATATTCCTTTGTCCTGAATGGATGGGTTACTCCGGATAAAGAATCCTCGATTGCTCCGGCAAAATCGTAGGTTGGCCACACTCTGTATTTGTGACCCTGTATAGGATGCTCTGCATCGATTATCCTGAAAAGAGTGGGGTCTCTCATTGCGGTATTTTTGCTTTTCATGTCCCCTTTCAATCTAAGAACAGCTCCACCTTCCTCAATATCCTTATGCATCTCCTTCCATAGGGAAAGGTTTTCATCTTTATCTCTTTCTCTACACCTGCAAATCTTCCCCTCAAACCTGTTTTTTCTTATGGTGGACTGGTCGCATAAACATACGTAGGCATCGCCCTGCAGAATCAACTTCTCTGCAAGTTCATAATGCTTTGGAAGATTTGAAGAGGTGCAGTACTCGATATCCCATTCTATACCGAGCCATCTCAAATCCTCTTTTTGAACATCGTAGTACTCAATTTTTTCATTCTCAGGATTGGTGTCATCAAATCTCAATATAAATTTTCCATCATACATCTGAGCATATTCATAATCTATGAATGCGGCCTTCGCATGCCCTATATGGAGATATCCATTGGGTTCTGGAGGGAATCTCGTTACAACCTTACCATACTCTGCATGAGGCAGGGGAGGGAGAGAAATTTCCTTCTTCCTTCTCTCCTTAACCAGAAGTTTCGGCTCTATCTCACTCAGGATTCTTCTCTGTTCATTAACATCTAAATCGTTAACCTCCTCAACAACCCTCTCCACGATTTCCATTACTGATTTTATCTTATCTCTCAGATCTCTCCTTTCTGCCAGAATTTTTCCTATAACAGCTTTAACACTGGCTTTGCCATCATGCTGTAAAGCGTTATGAAGCGCATACTTTTTTGCCAGATTGTAGAGTTCCTCTCCCATCCTATCTTCTTCTGCTTATTGCATAATCGACAAGTTCTTCAAGGCATCTCCTCGCATCGTTTTCTGGTAGAACCCTGAGAAACTCTTTGGCTTCCCTTGCATATTTCATGGCTTTCTCCTTTGCATAGCTCAGGGAACCCAGATTATCCAGAACCTCAATAACCTCCTTTATCTCCTCATCCTTTGCATCTTTTTTACCTAGAATCGATAGTATGAGCCTCTTTTCCTTTTCATCGGCTCTTGCCACAGCATGGATTATCATGAGAGTCTTTTTACCTTCTCTTATATCATTCCCTATTCTTTTTCCAAATTCCTTTTCCTCTCCCTTGAGGTCGAGATAATCATCCCATATCTGAAAACCCAGTCCCAGTGATTTGCCGTACATTGAGAGAGCCTTTATCTCTTCATCATTTCCTCCGCCTATTATGGCGCCCCCCTCCGCGGAGCATGAAAAAAGTGCTGCCGTCTTTTTCTCTATCATCTTTATGTATTCCTCCTCGGTGACATCCTCTCTCTTTTCAAAATCCATGTCCATGTATTGCCCCTCGCAAATTTCCTCTATACATTTTGTCAGAAGAAGATTCAATCTCCTGAAAGCATCCTTATTCACATCAAGTTTGTGCAAAGCTTCATAGGATTTAGCAAAAAGAAGATCGCCAGCTATTATGGCTGTTTCCTCGCCGAACTTTACGTGAGTTGTCTCGATATTCCTCCTGAGAGGGGACCTATCCATTATATCATCATGCACGAGTGTGAAATTGTGCATCAGCTCTATGGCTATTCCAAAAGGTATGGATTTCTTCCAATCTTCCCCGAGAACTTCTGTCGATAGAGAAACCAGCAGAGGCCTTAATCTTTTTCCACCAGATAACGGTAAATATCTTGTTGCATCATAGAGCTTCTCCGGTTCTTTTACACGGAGAAATTCATCAATCTCCCTGTTTATGATTTTTATTCTCTCTCTAAGCACCTCCATCAGATCCATAGCTCTACCTCCGCTGATTTGAGCTGCTCAACATTTTCTGCACCTACCAAAAACATAGCGGATCTTACCTCTTCTGTTATTGCTTCCATCTCCTTCATTGCCTCTTCCAGCCCATTCACGGCAGCCTTCAGCATCGTATATGCAATCCCTGCACAATCGGCGCCGAGCGCTATGGCTTTTGCAGCATCAAGTCCATTTCTTATACCACCTGATGCTATGATAGTGATTCCATCATTCACAACTTCCAGAACCTCCATTAATGATACAGGTGCAGGTATCCCCCAGTCCCAGAAAGTTTTCCCCAATCTTTCGTACAGCCAGCTGTTCATCATCTTTGCCCTGTAATACTCTATTGCAGCAAAACTAGTTCCACCATATCCGCCAATATCTATTCCCGCAATATCAAGTTTTGACAGTTTTTTCGCAACGCTTCCAGATATACCTGCACCCGTCTCTTTTATTATTATAGGTATATTGAATTCCTCTGTCAGAAAATCAATAGCATCGATACAACCCCTTGCGTGGGTTTCCCCTTCTGGTTGGATTACTTCCTGTAAAAAGTTTAAACATATGGCAAGCACATCAGCATCAATCATGTCTATTATCTTTTCTATATTCTCGGTCAATACCTTTTCATCCCACTGTACTATCTGGGGAGCCCCTATGTTTGCTATTTTTAAAGGGACATCGAATTCTTTCACAATAGAATATGTATCCTTAAGATTTTCATTCTCCAGAGCAGACCTTTGGGAGCCAACACCCATGCCGATCCTGTACTCCTCCGCGACTCTGGCCAGAATCTCGTTTATTTTTTTTCCTTCCCTGTAACCACCGGTCATTCCGGAGATAATAATCGGAGCTTGAAGCTCTCTGCCAAAAATATTTGTGGAGAGGTCTATTTCATCCATATTGATTTCCGGAAGCGCATTGTGCACGAGTCGAACATCATCCCAGAAGTTGTAATCAGCCCTCACATTCTCATTCACAGCTATATCAACATGCTCCTTTTTTCTTTTCTCTGTCTGGTTCATGCTAACACCCGATGACACGAGTTCTTTTTACCTTCTTTCCGGTCAGTACCCCGTATACTCTACCTATTTTATTACCGTTTACAACGTATACATCTATTCCATCATTTGCTATCCTTTTTATAATATCTATTTTTTTCCTCATTCCGCCGGTAACATCAATATAGGAACTCTTCTCCGCAGAAGGAAGATCATCCACTCTCACATCCTTCAGAAATTTGGCATTTCTGTACTTCTTGGGGTCTCTATCAAAAATCCCATCTTCATCCATAATAAAAACCACCTTATCGGGCTTGAAATGAAGAGCAAGATGAAGGACTATATCATCACCCGAACATATGGAAAATCCCCTCTTTGAGTCAAAAACAACATCTCCGAACGATACCGGGGTGAGACCCATTGAGAGGGCTTTATCAAACTTGCTTAAATCGATGCTTTCAATCCGTCTATCTCTCATCTCGATAAAGCATAGAGGAGAGATTGATACTGATGGTATATGATATTTGAGCAAAACTTTCATGACCTCACTGTTAAGCAATCTCACGCTGTGATGGGTCAGATGAAATCCCTCCAGCTGACTTCTCTCTTTTAGACCTCTGTGCAGTTGATATCTCTCTGCTGGAATATGACCAAAGGAGCCGGCGCCGTGGACGATGGAGAATTTTTCACCGGACTTTTTGATTTCCCATATCAATCTGTCGATAATTCTCTTTCTTATCTTTCCCTCTGTCCTTTTATCTGTTATAACGCTTCCTCCAAGTTTTATGACAATCATCTTTCCTGAAAAAGATTTAGATTAAAAATAGTTTCTGGTTAAATAAAAAAGTAGAGAGTTGGTATCACTCGAAATTCGTTGGATCTGGGAGGTCGAAAGCTGTAACCTTTGATGCAAAGCCCATAAAGAATATGTGGTCCTTCTCGAGAGGTGAGCCTCTGATCTTTACATAGAGTCCTATGAAATTCTTCATTATTCCTAACTGCCACCCTGTCAGGAGACGTATCTTTGCCTTAACGGGATCAATGATAACGGTCTGGCTCTTTATCAGGTAATCTTTTGTTCCAAAGTAGTGCCACATGGTGAAGAACTTGAAGAAACTGACCTTCGGATCCGTTTTGATGTTTATCCTCTTACCATAACCATTGCTTATGATGAGAACTCTATCATGGAGAGGCCCTCCACCACTGATGGAACTGAGCAAACCGAGTAACGGGAACCTCTGCTCGAGTATCTTTGATATGTTTTCGGTGATATTTGTGATGTTCTCGTTCATACTCTGTATGGCATTCACGATCATCTTTATTAAGTCGAAGAGATTCGTTACATTTTCTCTGGACATCGTAGAAATAGTGGAAATTTCCTTCCCGTTGCTGTAGAGTGTCATCTCTACTGTGTACTCCTTTTCCTCCTCTGTAGCTCCCGCCACCAGTGCCGCTGGCGTGAGTAGGAACATTAACGATATCGATAGCGCGAGTAACATTTTTCTATTCATACTCGTCACCTATGTTATTAATCGGAGCCAGCATTTATATAATTTTCGTGAAAATTATTACCGAAATTGAAACCCACCAACAGGTTTTTAAGTGAGAAGTTACCATACATTATATTCGGGGCAGAGAGAAGGATGTTGGAGAAAGATATTGATATACTGAAAAGGATTTTCGCCAAAAACGATCCCCTTAAATGCCCTAAATGCGGAAGTTTTCTGATTGTGATAGAACTTCCACCATCCTATGGTCCGCACGGAATAATCGTAAACGCTTATCTGGAATGTCCCAAGTGTGGTTTCAAGAAAGGAGTCAATACTTTTACCATTTATGGGGCTGTGAGAGATTATACAGAGAATACTATAGAGATAGGGAGCTGGTCAGAAACAGGAGGAAGAGAGATAAATACGTTCCATCACATCCTTAGCGAGAAACTTCTCAGAGAGTTGAAAGAGAGCCAGGACCTTGTGGAGTTCCTAGTCGTTGATGATACAATCATAGCAGTCATAGGGTGAATTTTTAGAAAAGCGGGCTCGAGGGGATTCGAACCCCTGACCAACAGGTTAAGAGCCTGTCGCTCTACCTGGCTGAGCTACGAGCCCTGGTACTACCATAAAAACAAATTTCGATATTTAGATATTACTGTTGGTGGTGCTCCAAAGTTAATTGTGGATAGGTAAATTTTCCATCTTGATATGTGATATACGACAGCATGACAACTGTAGAATCATCCACAATTAACATTGTGGTCCCATCTGGCGAAATATATATATAGTGCCAAATGTATACACATTTCATGCGATTGTGGGGGACATGTTTGTTTGTAGCCGGTATGCTGATGCTGTTGCCCCTGCAGTCCGCAGTAACCGCATGCGACTGTGATTTTACAGCAACGATATCATTAGATGATAACCTAGCAAGTGAGTTGGCAAATGAAACTTTCCTGTATACGGAACTCAACCTGAGTGATAGAGAATCCATCAAGAATATACTTGAAAATTCCGAAAAGATACAGTCGATTCTGGAATACTTTGGCATAAACGAAGATGGTCTGATGTTCAATGATTCTCTGGTAATAATGATCAACGAGACGGACAGATACATAATGATTCCGCTGAATCTGACAACTGGAAACCAGTGGAATGTAACCGTGAATGTAACAAATGAAGAGACCAACGAAACGACACCCATGACTTTCATTGGTGATTTTGCTGCAGTGAACGCATATATCTCTGGCGGAGAAGTGATAAACGCAAACTGGCTTGAGATAGAAAAGATTGCGGGAGGTCTTCTGTACACACTATCGAATGGAAACAAAACAATAGATGTTGCAACCTCTGATGAACTAGGAATTGGAGTAACAAGCGGAGGAGTCACTGTATCTGGAGTCATGTGGGACACTCAGGATGGAAACTCGACAAATGAAAGTGCAACACCCCCTCCGCAGCCAACCGGGTTCCTCGATTGCATGAAAAATTGTCTTTGGAACCGCACCAGAGAGTTAATCAACATGCTTTCGATTCCCATACCTATGCCTATAGGGGGTGCACTCTTCCTAATTGGTCTGGGAATAGCTATAGGGATTATTGTAAAGCATTTTATAGACAAATATCCAAAAGCGGGAAGTTTTGTGGCAGGTGCTGCGGTAATCTTATCAACAGCCGTACCGACGACTTTCTCATTAGGCTATTGCTGGAAAGAGTGTAACGGATCAGGTCTTTTATCAATCGATGCCGACATCTATGTGAGCAATGAAGAAAGTACCATCACGTATCAAACTTATGCAGACAATGTTGAAACCTTCACCGTAACAGTAGACAAAAACGGTGAGATAAATGTTGAAACAGGAGAGAGGTGATAAAAAATGAGGGCAAAATCAATTCTCACATGGGTGAGTGTCATTCTCATCCTAATTCCAACTACTACAAGTTCGTTAGCCTACAGTAAGGTAATGCACCCCACGCTTGTTGGCAATTTGCTTTCGCCAGAGTATCCACTTGAACAAAGTGACAACGATGAGTGGAGCTGGATCTATTTCATAATGGGCTGCATAGTAGGGTTAATCTTTGCTATTATCGCGTTCTTCCTGGGTTATCTATCACACGACTGGTTACAGGAAAATCATCAGGATAACGAAACTTTACTCGGCTGGCAGTGATACCGGTATCAAACACAGGGTAACGTGAGGGACGAAAAGTGGTACAAAGAACTTCTCCCCTTCTAATTTTATTTTCGATTTTTCTTTGTATTCTTTTTCCAGGTTATGGTACGGGAAATTGTAGCGATGTATATAGTACGCTGTTTCAAATCGAGGATACGTGGATATCGGAAAATAATTTGACAGGATGTACTGAGTATGGAGAAGCGATCTCGTATGCTGAGAATTATCCCTTATATGCGTTTGATTTACTCGTGGATTGCTACAGCGAGAATGTGAGCAAACGTTTTCTTGAGCTTTCTGATAAGTTTGATGCTCTTGTTGCGGGTTCTATGCTTCTGGATGAGGTAAAATCAGAATACAGCCAGCTCAAAGAAGAAATGGATTCTCTCCATCCAGAAACCCTAC
>JAGGWT010000133.1 GCA_021163455.1 Thermoplasmata archaeon
CTCGTAGCCATGGACTGTTGAAGAGTAAATTATTCTGTTCGTTCTATCAAGGAATGTGAGCAGAATGTTTGGAGGTATGGATGCTGCCTCATCCACAACTATGATATCCGCATATCTCTCTATTGCATCGGCCGGTTTCATATACTCTATGGTGATATTATCTGAACCTATCCAGAAGGTCAGGTTTTCACGTTTTCTTTCCCTTATCTCATATCCCATCTTGGTCAATAACTCCCTGGAGAATCTGAATACCTCCTGCACGTTTTCAAGCTCCGGTGCTGTAACTATTACTCTGACAGACCTCTTAAACTCAAGAAGATTTTCAATGAGAGGTGGAAGGGATATTCCTATTGCGCTCGATTTTCCTCTGCCCCTGTGGGCTTTCAGAACGATGGTGGTTATCGGGTCAGGTTTTTCGATTAGATTTTCAACGAGTTTTATGAAATCTATCTGGTCCTGAGTCAGTGCCATCTTGTAAACTTCTTTGCTGAAAATAGCATCACGTGGTATCCTGAGTTTTTTCTTTTTCTCAACCTTACTCTCATAGAACCCCTCTTTCTTTATGATACCATTCTCTATAATGGCTATACCGTCTGAAGATTTCAGTTTGTCCACAAACCAGGAAACGAAATTTTTCCGGATGTCCTTCTCGCCGTACGGCGGCGTGAGAATTCGATAGTGATATCTGTTGAGGGTATTCTTCCATTCCTCCAGCGGAGGTGTTATCATAAAGATTAAACCTCCCCCTCTCACAATCCCATAAAGTTTACCTATATCCGCAGGCTGTAAAGAGTGGTACAAATCAATAATCAGAACATCATATGTTGTTCCAAGCAATTTGGCACAGTCCTTGAGATGATACTGTTCTCCCTCGATATCCTGGTCAAGGAGATATCCCACAACTGCAACCTTTCCTTCAAATTTCTTCAGGTATGATTTGACTATCTTGTAACCTCTTTCCCTATCACCAGATAGAACTATCATTCTTCTCTCGTTGTATTTTTCTGCCTCTTCCTTGAGCTTCTTTATCAGACCCTTTGCATCCATCCCCTCATGGATAAGAAGGTATCCTCTATCTAATTTTCGGTTGCTGGTACGTCGACGTTAATTGTTGAATACCTGCTCAAGACCATCATGCCGTTATATAATATCCGAAAGGCAGAAACTTTGTCAAACTGGTTTCAGAGTGACCTATTCAACCGTGATAGGATTTTGCTACTACAGAGGCACCTTCTACCAACTATCTTATATTCTATGCTTCCTGATGTCGTATACCCCATAAAAAACCTCTTTTAGTTTGTGACTAGGTGGCACCCAGTCTGAACCTGTAATAATGGTCTTTATAAAAGAAACAGATTCCGCAATTTTCTTCAGTTTCGTTTATCCTCTCCAGCATATATTCATAAATCTCTATTCCCTCCTTAGAACTCACTTCCTTCCCAAAGTAAGTTCTATTTTCCTTTTCGATTTTTTCTATTATCTCTCCGATTATGGGGTATTTGCTTATGTCTTCTTCTGTCAGGTTAAAATAGCAGGGAGGAGGAGATGTTAGTTTTTCTATTGATACATAGGTGACAAACCCTTGCATATAGTGTGTTAAATATATTGCAAAGAAACTCGTAGCGATAATGAGGATACAGGCGATACTTATTTTCATTAGTACATTTGAGGTCATTTTTAACCCCCAATTAACTTTACGGTACTTTTAACGTTTCGATTGCGGTAACTGTTGTACAACAATCCGTTTATAAGCAAATTTACAGAACTAAAGATTGATGATGATAGTAGGAACGGTATTTGATAAGGCTGAGGCGAAGGAGATAGAGTTTATGGTCAGGCTCTTCGTCGTCGGAAGAAGAGCCAGAGAACTTGCACGTAAAGTTTAGGCTTATCCCATCTCTCCCCTCCTCTTTTTTACCCGAATATCACCTCACCATCTTCTGTCAAATCCATCCTTTCTGCCTGAGGTGTTTTTGGTAAACCTGGCATGGTGGTTATTCTCCCCGACAGAGGCACCAGGAATCCGGCGCCGGCTGAGAATTTTATCTCCCTTATCGTTATCTTGAATCCTCTTGGTCTCCCAAGTAGAGAGGGGTCATCTGATAGAGAGTACTGTGTCTTTGCCATGCATATTGGTAATGAGTCGAGTTCGAGTTTTTCAGCGAGTTTGATATCCTGCTCTGCGGTAACTGTATAGACCACTCTGTCTGCGCCATACATTTTTCTTGCCACCGTCTCTATCTTTTCCTTTATTGGGAGATCAAGGTCGTACAGAAATCTGAAGTTCGGTTTTCTGTTGTGTATGAGGTCTATCAGTTTTCCGGCCAGTTCTATGCCTCCCTCTCCACCTTCATGATAAACATCGGCAACTGCAAAAGGTACATTCCTCTCCTCGCAGAATTTTTCCACCACTGCTATCTCTTCATCCCTATCTCCTTCAAAGCGATTCAGAGCAACGATGAATGGAACACCGAATTCGGAGATGTTTTCCATATGCTTTTCCAGATTTGCCAGTCCCTTTTTTACCCCCTCCAGATCATCTCTACCGCCATGTCTCTTTAAAGCCCTTATGCTGACCACCAGAACGACTGCATCTGGTCTCAGATTGCCGACCCTGCACACTATGTTGAAGAACTTTTCTGCTCCAAGGTCTGTACCAAATCCTGCTTCTGTTACAAAGTAATCAGCGAGTTTCAAACCGAGTTTTGTTGATATCAAACTACTTGCTCCATGTGCTATGTTTGCAAAAGGTCCTCCGTGAACAAATGCTGGAACACCTTCAAGGGTTTGAACGAGGTTTGGTTTTATGGCATCTTTCAGCAAAACCGACATTGCTCCCACTGCATTGAGGTCTCTTGCAATGATGGGATTATCGTTGTAATCGTAGGCGACGATTATTCTCGATAATCTCTCTTTCAAATCCTTTATGCTCTGGTAAAGACAAACTATAGCCATTATTTCGGATGCCGGAGTTATGGAAAATTCAACCTCGTGGGGTACTCCATTCTTTGGTCCACCCAGTCCTATAACAACGTGCCTGAGAGACCTGTCGCTTATATCGAGAACCCTTGGCCATACTATGTATCTGGGATCAACGTTGAATCTGTTTCCGTGATGGAGATGATTATCCAAGAGACTGGCAAGAAGGTTATGAGCAGAGGTTATAGCATGCATATCTCCGGTGAAATGGAGGTTTATGTCCTCCATGGGGATTACCTGGGAGTAACCTCCTCCTGTAGCACCTCCTTTTATACCCATCATTGGACCAAGGGATGGCTCTCTGATTCCAAGCATGGCTTTCTTCCCGAGCTTTGCGAGTGCCTGCGCCAGCCCTATCGTGAGAGTGGTTTTGCCTTCTCCTTCAGGGGTTGGATTTATGGTGGTAACAAGAATAAGTTTTCCATCTGGCTTTGATTTTACTCGCTCCCATGCAGAAAGTGATACCTTTGCCTTATACTCGCCCCACTGTACGATTTCATCTCCTTTGAGACCTGCCCTCTCTGCTATTTCCTCGATTGGTTCTGGAGTAACAGATTTTGCAATCTCTATGTCGGTTTTCATCGTAGAGATAAGATGAGAAGAAATACTTATGGTTTTCCAAAAGTTCAGCATGAAAAACAAAGTTCGGAAAGGAACAGAAAAACAATCTTTTTATACAGTCTTTATGATGCCAGCATTGGAGGAGTGAATCATGAAAATATGGGCTGTCGGGCTCGTTATTCTCTTAATATCAGCATTTGTGGCAACAGTTGCAACAGCAGAGGTTACCATCGAGTACTCTCCCAAGAAACCTAAAGCGGGTGATACCGTAAAGTTCTATGTCAATACGACAGGAGATGTAGAGAGCGTAAAGCTGTGGATAGAGGAATGTAAGGGAAATCAGTGCTTTATGCCAAAAACCATAGACATGGATAGTTCAGGTACAGGATACTTCACCACAGAATATCAGTTGAGAGATGATACAACCTCTGTTCATTACAAAGTAACCGTTACATTCCAGAACGGTAGCACCACAGAAACTGAGATGAAAGAATTTGAAGTTGAGCCGAAGGCGCCATCGAACGGCGGAACAAGCAACGATAAAACACCGGGATATGGACTGATTCTAGCCATGATATCAATTGCCCTCGTGATCGTAGCCCGCAGAAGGTTTGTAAGATGAGACGCCAGCTAAAGAGACTCCTGTCTCAACTGCTGTCCGTAGGTATTGCAAACCTTGGAGCATCTGGAATCAAAACAGGGTTATGTTATCCGTTTTTCTACTGTCATTCCTGTCCCTACGCAGTAGCAGGATGTCCTCTTGGTACCATAGAGCATGCCTTTTACAAGGGTAAGATATCCATACCTCTATTTCTTTATCCAGTTCTTATCATCATTGCTATTGCCTCGATTTTTGGAAGAGCGATATGTGGGTGGCTCTGTCCAATAGGTTTATTACAGAGAGCCACATCACGATTCTCGAGAAAGAACAAGCTCAGCAAGCGTATATCAGAGAAAGTACCGCAAACTGTGAAAAACAAGCTGAGATATGTCAAGTATATCAATCTCATTCTTCTGGTCATCATCACGCCACACCTTATAGGGTTTATGTTTACAGATATATGCCCTGTTGGTTTCCTAGTCGGTACCATCCCCATAAGCATTTTAAACTACGGCGAGTTTGTACCAAACACCTTTTTTCCGATAGCGGCTGTCATTTTTGCGCTTTTCATAATCCTGATATTCGTGTCAGAGA
The DNA here is from genome assembly GCA_021163455.1 of Thermoplasmata archaeon. GTDB lineage: Archaea > Thermoplasmatota > E2 > DHVEG-1 > B18-G2 > B18-G2. The sequence continues at coordinate 4,736 of JAGGWT010000133.1, forward strand.
GGGGATGGTGCAGATATTTCTGTCCGCTCGGCGCCCTCATGGCGCCTCTTAACAAAATAAGTCTGATACACGTAAGCGTTGACAAGGATAAATGTATCCACTGTAACAAATGCGTGGAAGTTTGTCCCATGGGTATAGATGTACCCAACATGCACAGATCTCCAGAATGCATACTCTGCGGTAAATGTATAGAGGTATGCCCCAAGAAAATAATAAGTTATAAGGTGGGAAGATGAAGAGAGAAGTTTTCGTTGCTTTTGCAATACTCATAATCTCTCTATCCACACTTTCCTATATTCTCGTCTCCACGCCTGTTTACAGCGATGTAAAAGACAAGATTGTATCCGTCCTCTGTCTGAGCTGTATAAAGATGGAACCGAAAACAGTATTAAAATTCAGATTCGAGACAGCCAATGGTGAGGCGTTTCCTGATTTAATTCTCGAGAATTTAACAGAAAGTGTCATATTTCTGCATTTCAGGATAGATGTGTGTCCTGCCTGCGACGAGATGGATCCGATAGTGAGGGATATATTTGGATTAGAAAGCATAGACGAGCCTTACATTGTGGCATCAAAGAATTTCTCAGGTGTCGAGGTAAAATTGATTCATATAAATCTTGACCATGCCGATAGCGAACTCAAAAAACTGTACAAATTCTTTGATGTTGCCGGTGAAAATGGGGTCCCAATGTTCACGGTTGTAACTCTTGGCTATGATAGAGGAATCGTGAAGCCATGTTATGCAACAGGATACGGATTTCTCGGAAAGAGCAGCCCATCTGCGGCAGGAAAAGTTATAATGAAAATGATAAACGATGCAGTGGAACTTTATAAAAGAAATAGAGAAGGGTATGGGGATTAGAATTAGATTTCTCCCGCCTTTATCTTCTCCTTAAGTATCTCGAACTGTTCTCTGGTTAGTCTGCAAACGTTATCATTTTCTCCAATTATCACTTCGTTTTCCCTTATCTCAACAACAGGACACTTTGGCGGGTTACAACTTCCATCAGTACACAGTACAATTTTCATTCTTTCACCTCGAATTTATTATCGTCCTCTTGCTTTAAAAAATTTTCCGAGAAGTGCACTCAAAATCGATAGATTTTTCCACATGAGACTTTGAGATAATTCAAAGATATAAAAGATTCTATCCTCAGAGATATTTTAGTCTGGGTAGTTTTTCCGGATTAACCTTCGTCAGAACGGTTGGTGTTTTTCTCGATATCCTTTTTACCTTTCTGATGATCATTTCTATGTCTCCCATGTATTTTCTGAAGTTCTTCTCAATCTCTGCCATTATCTCATCATCCCCCACATCTACATTTTTCTCATCGAGAACGACCCTTATCTCCAGCCGGTCAAGGGAATGCTGTATGACCTTTGTTGCCCTAACCCTGTTGGTTTTTAACCTGTAAATGAGGGGTGAAAAGATTTCAGCAAACACAGATGGTGTGAGAACTGCACCATCTTTCCTGTATATGGCAAGATTGTCTCTACCATAAATCTTCTTTATAATCATGCCATCAAGACCGCATTTGCAGTTTGTTCTCCCAATCTCGACGATATCGCTTATCCCGCTGTAGCGTATGATGGGAGTTCCTCCACCATAGAGCTTTGTTACAACCGCTTTACCAATCCTTTTCTCAAGAATTTCCATGATGACAAGGTCCTCATTAACATGCATTTTGCCGTGCTCACACTCGAAGGAAATTGGTCCTGTCTCTGTGGCGCCATATACTTCAAATAGCTTTGCATCAAAGGTTTTCTCTATGAATTTCTTCAACTTTCTGCTCATACACGAGCCCGTTGAGGCAACTCTGGATGGATGTATATTGCCATAGCCCTTCTGCTGAAGCAACGCCAGATGCGCAAGCATCCCTGTGTATCCGCCGACAAAATCCGGTTGAAAACTCTCCAGTTCCTTCATGATTTTTCTTGGCTCATCATTGGTGTTCAGCATAAGCACATTCCTGAACATCGAAGGAAATCTTTTCAAAAGGAATTTTTTCATATAGCCGGTTTCGGCACTATCCTCTCTCAGATCCATGATGATGGCCATCTTTGATCTTCTCCAGTCGATACCATGTCTGTCAAGTGCCCTTATGTATCCAAGCAGACCATGGATCACTTCCAGAGGCGAAACATAGAGAGTGAGTGGCTTTCCTGTTGTTCCTGAAGTAGACACAGGTATGAAGTTCTCCGAGTTTGAAGGTATTATCTTATCTGGGTCAGCATCTCGAAGCTGGGACTTTGTAACAATTGGAAGTTTTTTGATATCCTCCATGCTCCTCACCTTATCAATCTCAATCCCCCTGTAGATATTCCTGTAAAATGGAACTTCACAGTATGCTCTTCTCACCTGTTTCCTCAATCTTTCTCCAGCGAGTTCAAGTAACCTCTCATAGTCCATTCTGTAAATCCTGTTTTTTTCCCTCAGATACGTCCACGCCGCCTGGAATAATTGAAAGACGCTCATGTTACCAAATCTTTAAATTTTCTATCCATTTAACATAAAACGCATGAAAATACTTTTCGTGGAGGTTGTCTGGGTTCCAGGAAGAAAGAGATTACCCTTTTTCCAGAGTTTACTTCTCTCAGCCATGTCAATATACCCCACTCTTCAGACCAGAACGTACGCCTCTGCGACACCTGAAGAGCATGAGGTTTATCTCGTTAATGAGAGATTCGACAGGATAGATTTTGATGGAGATTACGATGTTGTCCACATAAACTTTGTCACACCCGTTGCTCCAAGAGCGTATGAAATAGCAGATATCTTCAGGGAAAAGAGAAATAGGGTTGTTATGAGCGGTCTCCATCCTTCTGCTCTGCCTGACGAAGCTATCAGACATGCTGACAGTGTGCTGGTTGGAAGAGATGAGCTGATGTGGGTCAAACTTCTCGATGACCTGGAGAAGGGCAAAATGAAGAAATTTTACCATGGGAGAAGGAAGGTAAATCCTGAAGATATTCCCAGAATAAGAGTGAAAAGCAAACAGCCTTTAACTCTTGTAGATGCTGTTGAGGCAACCAGAGGATGTACCTACAGATGTGCCTTCTGCCAGGATTCGTATGTATGTGGGGATTTTGTGAAAAGAAATGTGGATGATGTGATTGAGGAAATGAGAAATTCTCCCCGCAAAGCCCTGATATTTTACGACCTTTCTCTCACGATAGACGTTAATTACACAAAGGAACTGTTCGCCCGCATGAAAGAATTGAACAAAAGGTTCGCCTGCTGCGGAAACATAGAGGTTCTCTACAGGGATGATGAACTTCTCAGATTGGCAAGCGAAGCTGGTTGTGTTTCCTGGCTGGTGGGTTTTGAAAGTTTCAATCAGAAAAATCTCATTTCTGTCGGGAAGGGAAGCAACAGAGTAGAGATGTACAGAGATGCTGTTAAAAAGATTCATGATTATGGTATGAGTGTAATTGGTTCTTTCATTTTCGGATTCGATGAAGACGATAAAAATGTTTTCAAGGAGTCGCTCGATAAGATAGTGTCTCTGGACATAGATGGTGCTGATTTCTCGATACTCACGCCTCTGCCAGGAACCCCTCTTTTCAGAAAACTCGATGAAGAGGGGAGAATAATAACGAAGGACTGGAGTCTTTATGATAAAAAACATGTGGTTTTTAAACCAAAGAAGATGAAAGAAAATGAACTTGTGGAAGGAGTGAGATGGCTCGCGGAGGAGTTCTACTCTCCCTTGGAGAGCATGAAAAGGGCGATCCGTTGCCTGAAAATAGGTCTGTATCCTTCTCTTCTTACACTGGTGAGAGCACCCATAGGAAGGCGGACGGCGCCGAGGGGCGAGATGGTTTGATAAAAAATGTGTGATCAGAGCTTCGTACCCCCTGTTTTTAAACTCTTATATCATTCACACCTCGAATGAGGTACAGAATCAAGCTGGCGCTGATCCTGATATCCATGCTCATATGGGGTGTAAGCTATCCGGTGGTCAAAATCCTGCTGAACAGCGGTGTTCAGCCCATTACGCTCGCTACGCTCCGAAATCTCATTTTTATTCCCCTGCTCTTTTATATTCTGGCTGGTAAAAGGTATGCGAGATATTCTCGAAGTGATATGATATTATATGTGTCTATTGCTTTTTTCACGGTTTTTCTTCCCAACATCTCCCAGAATATAGGAATGAAATACACGTCCGCATCGATTTCGAGTGTTATCCAATCCACAAGCCCCATCTTTACCGTAATGCTGGCGTTCATCTTTCTGAGGGAAGCAAGAACACTCAACAAGATTGTTGGTTCTCTGGTTGGATTGATAGGGACAGTTTTTCTCACAACCGGAGGAAGTTTTAATTTTGATGCTACAGTATTCGGAAATCTCCTGATACTTATCTCTAGTATATCATATGCAATCTCAGGGATTCTGATTAAGGTTGCTTTATCGAGGATAGACCCTCTTGACCTGCTCTGTTTTGAGGTAATATTTGGTTTCTTCATGCTTCTCATTCCAAACATGGTGCTCGAAGATCTCTCAGCGGTGATATCTTTCGGCATTGATGTCTGGATGTATATTCTGTTTCTGTCCGTATTTGCAGGTTTTCTGGCTTCCATCATGTATTATATGGTGCTGAGAGAAGAGGAGATTTCTTACCTCGCTATATTCTCCTATCTCATCCCGGTTTTCGCCATAATATCTTCTTATGTGATGCTACATGAAGTTCTCGAGATAAAGGATATTATCTTCACTCTTGTGATTCTCTCGGGGATAGTGATAACCGAGGTAGGGCGGAAGGAAAGATAGTGTGAATCTCTTCTCTGGTAACCTCATACTCACCGAATTGTTTGATCATATCCTTTGCTCACAAGATCTTCCAGAGAACAACGTTATCTCTTCCTGCAAACTCTCCTTTCTCATCGTATGCCTTTACATATAGTAGATATTTTCCAAATCCTGGCTTGTCCCATTTCCATGTGAATGGTGGCTCTGTGTCGACATAAACGAGTTTGTTGTTTACGTAGAACTCTACTTTGCTCAGGTTGCATAGCGGTTTTGCCACCACCTCTATTGGACCGATGACCAGTTTATCACCGGGTCCTCTGACGAGTAGATTGAGAATCCCTTCTGCTTCCTTTCCAAAGATGTAAGCCGTCCAGTCTGCTGGTTTTGTCACACGTATAAATGTCCTGTTGTTGATGAATAACCTCACCATTCCTCTTGATCCACCCTGTACGAAATCGTCCCAGCCATCGTGGTCAAAATCTGCAACTGCAAATCCACCATCCATAAGATCATCCACCCATTCCAAATTTCTTTTCTGCAGTTGAGCAACGAGAAATGGTTCAAAAGTGAAGTTACTCCGCTGTATAAACATGAAAATACAGTTGTCCTCACCGAGAAGAACATCAAGAAGACCATCATTATTGTAATCCAGAACTTCTAAGGTTCCTGTCGGAATCAATCCCAGAGTATGGTTTGCCTGCTCTTCCACGGGTAGAGTGGCAACGAGTATACCTGGAGACTTTCTGTCGAAGCATTCTGGAGAATGGTTGTTCAGTTTAATGTAAATATAGCCAGGTGCATCAACCGGCATGGTTCCATCGTTCATCGCAGAAACAACAAGATCGGGGTATCCATCGTGATTGAAATCTGCCGTAGC
>JAGGWT010000080.1 GCA_021163455.1 Thermoplasmata archaeon
ACGATAGATTTTTCTTTTAGCAAATCTCTTAACAATTGCACCCCATTCCCCTCCATTGGATATCACCTCGAGCAAGAGGAATGGGGTGCAATTATTTTTATTCTTTCAGGCTAATGTTGACAGCACCCATATTGCGAGATTAACTGTTCTTCCGAACCGAAGGTTGTTTTCTCATAAATGACAAGAATTCTCCAACTCAAGGACACTGTATCCATTCATTCCTTCTTCATTCTCCATTTGAAAGCTATGGCTGAAATTGCCAGCACCACAACTGTACTCAGTAATGCCAGCACAATATTTGGGATATAATCCTCTATACCTTTATTGAAAACAACAACCTTTCTCACAGCCCGCAGGAGGGCGCTCGGCGGGAAAAAATCACCTATGGACCTCATCCATTCCGGTAGCAGAAACTCGGGAAAGAAGAGACCGGTGATGAAAGAGAGAGGCATCGCTATTGCGTTTGCTGCGCCGACGGCGGCTTTCTCTGATTTCGTTATAGAAGAAATCAGTAAGCCAATGGAAATGGTGCTGAAGGCTGCTGCTATTATCATGCCCCACACAGGAGCACTGGGACAGAACAGATCTCCAAACACTACAAAGAAACTTATTATTATCAGGATGGAGGAAATCATCTCTATGGCAAATACATAAAACAGATTTCCAACAATCATCTCTATACTTTTTGTCCTCGTAATCGCAAGTCTTCTGGCTGTACCCCTTTCAATCTCGTGAGAAATGGACGATGCAGAGGCTATCATTCCTGAAAACATAAAAGTTATGCCTATCGCCATGGTTTCGTACCACAACCTACTCTCTTTGGCGGAGCTTTTGCTAGCATAAATCTCCTCTGTAACATTCAGTGGGTCAGCCAGTTTATGCAACCAGTTTTCGACGTAGGTTTTGTTTTCTGGATTTATTCCTCCATACATGTCGATATAGTAGAGAGCCATCTCGATTTCCTTCTCTCTCATAACGCTTTCAAATTCCAGCACATAATGACCCACGGCACCTTTAACGAGCTGATATTCCTGAGCATCCCTTTTATCGAATATTATGTGAAGTTTCGCTTCCCCCATCCCACCTGTTACATTTTCAGAGAAATTTTTATCAAAAATTATAATCGCCTTTACATCTCCTTTCTTTATACCCTCTAAAGCCTCCCCTTTACTGTCATACATCTTGATGACAAAAAGTTTTTTGCTATCTATGGTGATATTTTTCATATTCTCGATAAAAATATCGGATATGGTGCTATTCCTCTCCTCACCAACTATACCTACAGGTATCATGGAAGGTGAACTTTCATGCCCAAAGATCCCTGCAAAGAGCAGACCGACCATTATGGGAAATATGAATGTCCAGAAGACGGCAGATTTTGATGCGAAAAACTGTTTCATGCCTTTCCAGAAAAATGCATATGCACCTATCATCCTTCAAGCCTCCTTCCTGTAAGTTGAAGAAAAACATCTTCGAGAGTCGGTTCTCTCAATATAACTTCTCTTATCTCTCCACATTTTCCAACGATATCCACAACTTTCTTTATGTCTTCTTTTGGCTTATTTGTGTAAAAAACAAGAGAGGAACCCTCCTGTACAAAACCCTCCGGTATCATATTGAATATCCCCCTGACTTCGATGGCGCTCTTTATTTTACTCTTTTTCTTCAATTCATCAACAGTGCCGATATCGATAATTTTACCATCATTTATGATGGCAACCCTGTCACACAATGCCTCCGCCTCTTCCATGTAATGCGTGGATAACAATACAGATTTTCCCTCTGATTTAACCTTCTTTATTATGCGCCACACCTCGCGGCGCGTTTCCACATCAAGCCCAACTGTCGGCTCATCGAGAATCAAACTCTCAGGATTTCCCAGCAGTGAGATTGCCACGCTCAGCTTTTTTCTCATTCCTCCAGAAAGTTGTTCTACCTTTTTGTTTGGTATATCAAACTCTCTCATCAGTTCTTTTGCCCTCTTTCTATCAACTCTCAGAAGCTGTGCATAGAATTTCAGATTGTCATAAGCACTCAGGTCTCTGTAAATCATCTCATCCTGGAGACAATAACCAATCTGAAACCTTCTTTTCTCGATACTTTCCCCAGAAAGAAGAACTCCCCCTCTATATGATATCCCCTCAGCCAGTATCTTCATCAGCGTTGTCTTTCCAGCCCCGTTCGGACCAAGCAAGCCAAAGATCTCTCCCCGATTAACTGTAAAACTCACCTTATCGAGAACCTTTTTTCTGCCATAAAACTTTGTAACATTCTCTACTCTCAGGAGTTCATCCATATCAAACCTTTTTACCTGAACAATACAAATATTTAAAATATTGTGGCGTGGCGCGATACTATAAACCCTGTTGAACTCTTTCGAAATATTTATAAGCAAAAATCTTTTAATTATCCTTTAAAGAATAGCAGGGAGGTAAGAAAAAATGGCTGAAGAGAAGACAACCCAGGAGGAAGGAACCGTCTTTGTTGGAAACAAGCCACCGATGAGCTACGTACTGGCTGTGGTAACACAGTTCAACAGCGGCTTTAAGGAAGTGAGCATAAAGGCAAGAGGTAGAGCGATATCAAGAGCTGTCGACACCGCAGAGATAGTGAGAAACAAGTTCATGCCCAACGCAAAGATAAAGGACATAAAGATAGGGACAGAGACCCTGACAAACGAGGAAGGAAGAACAACAAACGTCTCTTCAATAGAGATTATACTGACAACGGCGTAAATCTGGGGGAGGTACAACTTACTGGTTGTACCTAACCCTCCAATTATTTTTATAAAACTTTTACAGGAAAGTTAATCCATCAATGCCAGCCAGCAGGCGGCGGCACCACTCAAGTTTTTTCAATTTGATGGGAACTCTTCTTTCACTGGTAAAAGAGTATCTGCCAATCTTTCCATCAAAATCAAAACCAGCGAGGTAGATTCTTCTCGGTCTGAAATGTCTCGCCAGAAAAACCGCTCTATCCCCATCGGTAAATCCTCCAAAGTTGAGCAATTTCCTGAACATGGATGGATTCGTTTGAGTTGTACCTACTACTCTATCGAATTTTGATGCCAGCAGATTTATCTTTTCGATATTATCTCCATGAGCATGCAAAACAACAATGCTTCCCATGCTGTTTGCCAGCATAATGTCGTCGATGTTGCCATCTAAGTCTGTAACTACAATGTCAGGAACAATACCCTCCTCCAGAAGTGCACTCGTTGCACCATCTGCAGAAATCTTTGTTGATAATTCAACAAACCCCCTGTATCTGGTTATGCTCCTGCACACACTATCCCCAGCACCAAATACGATAACATCCTTCCCCTTGATCAGAGAACCAATCTTGGTAATTATCTTCTCTGTATCCTTGTCACTCAGTATCCTGTCCAGAACCTTGGCAGATTCTACATCCCTCTCCTCTGAAAAGCCAAAATCTGCAAGTATGGATTTGTAGATTTTTTCCCATTCACTGTAATTCATCGAAAAACCTTTCATGTCAGTTCCTCTACTTCCACCATGAATATCTCTTTTATGTAATGATAACTCAGTCCGCCGGCAGCTGCTATGAGTATCCCTATCAAGAGGTCAATTAGTATCGAAGGGTCATTGGCCAGTATGTAAAGTGGATTTACTGAAGGTCCGTACAGTATGTCATAAAGTATCCTGAGTGTGCCGTTTCCTATGAAACCAAGAGAAAGTAGAGAGAAAGGAGCAAGCCAGTACTTCCAGGGATTCCCTTTTCTGACCTTCGTATCAATTGCTCGTCCACCAACTATCAGTATGCCTGCTGCGACAATACCCCATATAACATTTCTTGTGAACACCACGAAAAAGTGCCACATCGTTGGTATGGCCGGAGATGATGCAGATGACGTCTGTGTGTATGCATAAAGAAACGAGGCCACCAAAATTAGAATTGCAACCCCTGTGGTGTAAATCGAAACCCTGCCCGTCAGAATACCAGACTTTATCTCCTGCCAGATGAGATTGAGCGCTCTTTCCCACTTCATCGCTCTTATGAGCAGGTATGCTCCAAGGGTAAAGATGATTGCACTGAGTCCAGCCCGTGCCATGTTGAGAAAAGCAAAAATTGACCATATTATTAGGATAAGAGCAACAGGAACCAGGAAGTGTTTTTTAACCCTATCATCTTCCATCATCTTTACTATCTTGTAATAGGTGCTCTCGACAGTGCTGCTTTGTTTCACTGTAACCCTTCTTATAGACCTTATTTTCACTCTGGACTCAATTATGGGTAGTATATACTCGTCCTCGGCTCCATCAGTGACCAGTATAACCTCATTTGCCCTGGTTTTTTCAAGAACGTAATCAAGCTCATTTGCTATCTTTTCATCTGATTTTAACCCAACCGCTATATCTCCACACAGGGTTGCTATCTCTACATCCCTGTTCTCCTGTTTCAGTTTGTCGTAAAGTGAGATTGCTGCAAACAGAGAGTTAATATCTGAATCCTCAGGGTCTTCAAGAGCCAGTTTTTCTGCAGCCTTTAGATTTTCTTCCCTTCCTATAATAGGACTCTTTATCTTCACCTTTCTACCAAAATCATCATCTCTGTCCACATTCAATATCAGTATTTTCATGTTCCATTAAAGGAGATTTCCAATTCACTATATAAGGATATTTATATCATCCGTCCAAAATGCTCTTCATAGATCTTCACAACATCCTCCCATGAAGGTATGTTCTCCTGTGCCCCTATCTCCTGAATAACAAAACTTGAGACAACCGAGCCTATCTTACATGCTGTTGATTCGCTGTATCCTTTTATTATTCCTGCCAGGAATCCTGCCCTGTGCGCATCTCCTGCGCCTGTTGGATCAAGAACTTTCTTCACTTTAATCGCTGGTATTTTCATCCTTTTATCAGCACCTGTGTAAAGAATCGAACCTCTTTCTCCAGTGCTCACTATAACAGCTTTTGTATTCTCGGAAAAGAGGTCGCTTAAACTTCTGATACTGCTTTTCTGCATTAGGTGGTCTATCTCAAACCGATTGAAGAACAGGTAATCTGGATATGGGAGACAGTCGAGAATTTCTTTCTTATCCCTGTGAAAGATCTCCTGACCCGGGTCAAAACTTATCACACATCCACTATCTTTTGCATCCTTCATTATGTCCTTATATACTTTTATCTCTCCTGCAGTGAAATGAACGTATTTGTATTTGGAAAAATCTATTTTTCTGTAAGGTAGATGGTAGGACGCGCCTGAAAAGTAGTATATCTGCTGCCGACCATCCTCATCAGAAAAGATAAAGGACCTTGCTGTGGTGTCTCCAACGTACTGCAGATTCTCTATATCTATATCGAGGTCAATCAATCTTCTCTCATAATCAGACCTCTTGAAATCGAAACCAACTGAGGAATACAGACCCGTATCAACGCCAAGCATCTTTGTTATAACCGCAACGTTTCCTGCACACCCACCAAAGCAGTTTTTTAGCTCTGTTATTGCGGTTGCCTCGTTCTTGTCAGGTAAAAACTTCACCCTGCATATTGTATCAAATGCTGTATTACCAACCACGAGCAAACTCATGAAAGACCTTAACAGTTTCTCATTCAAAAACTTTCCATTCGTCCGCTCTGATATTCTGACCCAACCATTATGCCGGCGGCGAGGACGAGGAACATTATCAAGTATATCAGCAAAATCCAAATATATCTTCTTTCTATTCCATAAGTCATGCCAGTGATAAATTTCAGTTACACGGATTTCATAAATCTGCTTGGTAAGGACATGGATAAAAACGAGTTTCTTGAAAGATTCCCTCTTATAGGCTGTGAGATAGAGCGGGTGGAAGGAGATGACATCTCCATAGAGATTTTTCCAGACCGACCTGATATGAATTCGGTTGAGGGAATTGCAAGGGCGGCAAGAGCATTTTTCGGAATAGAGAAAGGATTGAAGACATACAAAATCGAAAAATCGGATGTTACGACTTATATAGATGAGGGTGTTAAAGAGGTCAGGCCTGTAATTGTTACAGCCCTCGTTAAAAATGTTGAAATGAGCGATGAATTGATTTCTTCCCTTATGCAACTCCAAGAAAAACTTCACATGGGCATAGGGAGAAATAGAAAGAAAATAGCAATTGGAGTTCACGATTTTGATAGGGTAAAACCGCCCTTCAAGTACAAAGCGGTAAATCCAGAATCTGTAAGATTCGTTCCTCTCAACTTTGAAGAGGAGATGAGTTTGTCAGAAATCCTCAAAAAACATCCAAAGGGTATAGAGTACGCGCATCTTCTGGATGGCAAGGAGAAGTACCCCCTTCTCGTTGATAAAGATGAAAATGTTCTTTCGTTTCCACCTATTATAAATGGAATTCTCACTCAGGTTACACCATACACGGAGAATATATTCATAGACATTACTGGCATGGATGAACAAACTGCAAAACTGGCACTCAATATTGTATGTACTGCTCTGGCTGAAAGAGGGGGAGAAATTTACACAACAAAAGTCATCGATGCAGGAGAAGAGAAACTGTACCCGGATTTCACTCCTGAAGAGATGTTTATAAATCGAGATTACGCAGAAAGCGTGATTGGTCTCAAACTGGACGGTGTGGAAATAAAGGAATCATTGCTCAGGATGGGATATGATGTCGAAATATTACAGGATAGGATAAAAGTTAAGATACCGCCATGGCGCGGCGACATCCTGCATGAAATCGATATAGTGGAGGACATCGCGATAGGATACGGATTTGACAGATTAACACCTCAGAATCCAAGATATCTCACATATGGCAAACCCCTTGAGAAAAACAAACTTGTTGACAAAATGAGAACAATTCTCATAGGACTGGGTTTCTATGAGGTTGAAACCCTCACATTATCCAACGAGAGG
>JAGGWT010000141.1 GCA_021163455.1 Thermoplasmata archaeon
CATATACCTTCTCAGGTTCAGCAGTTGTATCAATGCTTCTTGATTTGACCATGATGATACCCACTCCGCCATCCATCAGATACATCTCGCAATTTCTGATGAATATATCAATCTGGTTTCTCTGGGCAATATCCTGATACAGAAAGTTAACCTTTGGTACCAGATGGAGATACCTTTCTGGATGATTCGCATCTTCCATAATTGGGACAATATTCCTTCTCATTCTGCAGACATCAAGTAGTTTTCTCAGAGGGAAAGGAGATATCTCAACCGCATATATCATACCTCTGTACACAATATCTGATAAATGACTTACTGTTGTGCCCGCCGCCGCACCGAGGTAAAGAATCTGATAGTCGCTCTTTATATCCATATCAATCCCACGAAGTATGGCAGCAGCAAGTTTGCTCCTGTACGGGCTCCATGCTCTCAATTTAAGATGATTTTTTGTTGTTATCTTTTCACCGTACACACTTCTGCTATCAAAATTTTCTGGAATGACCGTGAATATCCTGTTTCCCTCCACAACCACATTTTCCATTTCCAAAGTTAAAAAGAACTTTAGAGATAAATAGTTATCCGCCCTCTCTCAGAATGTCGTTTAAATCTCTGCCACACAGTTTGCTCAGTTCATCATGCAACTCCCTCAACCTTCTTGCATAATCCATATTTCCTTTTCTCATCTGCCTCTCTATCTCTTCCTCCACCCTTATAATCCTGTCATCTTCGATGAGATTATCAGCATGTGCTACAACCTTCTCCTCCAGAGATTGTGGTATAAAATCTCTCTCGGGCAGACCGAGTTTTTTCGCCTCTTCCTTGGGTATGCCTGCTCCAAGATGTCTCTCTATGATTCTAACAATAACATCGGGCAAACCCAGTTTTCTCGCGATTCTTGCACCTTCTATTCCATGTCTTATACTATGGGTCTTTGACCTCCCTATATCGTGGAGCAGGGCGCCCACTTCGACGATTTTTTTGTTGGCACCTGTGCATTCGGCTATTTTCAAAGCCACATCCCTTACCCTCTTGCAGTGCTCTATCACGTTATCTGAACATCCAGCACTTTTCAGAATCTCTATACATTCTTCTGGTGTGGGAAGTTTATCGACAACTTTTTTCTTTCTCTCTGAAGGGATTATCTCTATTATCCCTCTGAATTTCATCCTTCTCCACTTTCCTCTGAGACATCTATCCAGAAAGATAGCAAGAGCGGACACCTCGGAATGTGGCTGATTTGATATAGAGACATTGTAATCAGCAATCTGGTATATCTCGGCGGGTACCTTTTCGGAGCCAACGACCACGAGGATGTTTTTCTCCTTTCTTATATCATCGATAACTTCGTGGAGTGGTAGACCGTACATCGTGAGATGTACAATCTTTCCATCCCAGCTCTTCACGAGTTTTCTCCAGTTCACACCTGTTTCTATCTCAAAATCTCCACCGAATCTGTTGGTAACATCTTCGATGCTTCTCTCAAGTGAATCGTCTTTGGTATCGACGTATATTTTATCTGCACCAAAAGCCCTCGCCACAAGGGCGACGTGAGTTGTTATCCTCTTGTCTCTTTCTACTCTGTGACCGAGTCTGAGTACCGCTATCATGTGGCTACTCTATCTGTTTTCTCTTGATAGGATTTCGTCGACCTTTTTCTCTATTTCTGCTACGTCTTTCTCTGATATGCTCTGCTGATTGAGTCTATCTATCTTCTCTTCTATTGAAGATATGTGCTCCCACTCCCTCCTCGGCGGCGCCTTTGGTGGTAATATCTGAGAAGGAGGTGTATCCTTTGAGTAAAGTGTTTCACGATACTCTACCATGCTCTTGGATGGTGTCTTTTCTATCCTCCTTTTCCTGTCCCTCTTTAGAATATCAAACAATCCCATTGTATCCCACAAATAAAAAGAGATTGCATAATTAAATCTTTTCTATCGCGCATGTGGCTGAATGGTCATACGAGAAGGTGAACATTTCCCACATGGACCCTGTTCAGATACTTTTTTGCTGTTCTGTAGCAATCCTCTGCAAGTTTCCTGGGCGTTACTGGCAGGTCCATCATCTTGAAATCTGGATGAAAGGCAAGTAACGAGTAAGGTATATCTGGATTCAACGAGGAAATGAATTTTGCTATCTTTTCTACTTCTACTGCATCGATGTATCCAGGCACAAGTAGAGTGGTTGCATTCAGCATGTTCTCCTTGTCAAACTCCTCGGCTATCATCTGAAAATTTTCGAGGGTTCTTGCGTTTGATATTCCAGTTAATGCAATGTTGAGATTTTCATCAAAAGCTTTCAGGTCAAATTTTATCGTCCCGTCAGTTTCACAGGAAAGTTCAGCGCATCTTCTTACCAGATTTTTATTCCCGGTCCCGTTCCATTCCCAGCAGATTCTGATTCTTTTTACTTCCAGGATTCTTTCAGTGGCTCTTATCAGGAATGGTAACTGTGGCTCAGGTGTACCACCAAAATAACATATACATTCTGCCCTTTCTGCTTCTCTCACAAGGTCCTCTATCTTCTTTTCCACACCATACTCAAATTTCTTGTGCTCCCAGTTCTGACAGAATAGGCAGTTAAATGTGCATCCAAAGGGAAATACTGCCAGATTGTAACCTCTCTCAGCCCCGCAGAACCAGGAGGCGCAGCAGTTAGTAGGTATGGGATCATAGTAAGTGTAGAAGATATGTTTTTCCACCAGTTTCCCTTTTTCGTTTCTTCTAACTCCACAGTACCCTGTCTTTCCCTCACCTATTCTGCAGTTGTTTACACAGATGTTGCATTCTATACCATTATCATCATCCGGTGGATATGGTGGTAGACCAAACTCTTCTCTCACTTTTCTGTGTGCCTGTTTTGCTATCTCCAATGCTTCTTCTGGTCTCTCTCTTATACAGGATAAACACACACTCAGAAAGGATGATATGTATCTGCTCTCTTTACCACATACTACACACCTTCCCATCATTTTAAATTCAGAAAGTACATAATTTAAAAATGTAACATAGCAGGTAATGTGAAGTCAATCGTGGAAAACTTTTCTGTGGTCATTGTGTTATTATATATGCACATTATGCACATCGGGGTAGAAATTTTACTCATCGGGTATCGGCATAATCTATGGAGACAGCATGGGCATATCCCATAAAGCTTGCATAATCGTTAGATGGTACCTTTACATAGATGCCGTAGAAACCTATCACACCGGGGAAATACAACTTACACGGTTCAGATAGTATTGAGGAGTAAAGGAGGAAAATGGGAGCGAAAGCAAAGAAAGAGATAATCCATATCAAGTTTAGTAGATCTTCATATCGTGGGAAGACATGGGATAATGACTCTATCAGGATAGTGTGAAAGATGAAGAGCGGGTAAAATGGATAAAATACGTCTGGAAGGGTACCACGAAATGTGCCATTCCATGTTTTTACACCCTTGAGGCCCGTGGTCCACATATACCCATGAGAAAAATATCTGCGTTTCGACTCTTTGTAACCAAAGTAAATCGCACCAGATATCGGGAGAGGAGAATGGATCGGGAAATGGCATATCATATCTAATATCTCAGCTGCAGGCAACGCCAGAAGGTAAATAAGATAGTCTATGCTGGGAGGATGCTCTTGCAAGAAGACATCCAAACATTCTGCAATAAATACTAGTATATTCAACCATAACAACGATATTATGACCAAGGGCGCCCGTATGGTAAAGTCAAATGTTCTCGATAGTAGATCCATCTCAAAAGTTTCGTTGGCTTCTCCGCAGATAAGACAGAAGGCATTATCGACGGATTCCAGAAATTCAAATCTTTTGTCGAGTTTTTCCAGCAATCCTTCAAACCGTTTACTTCTGAGGTATTCACCGGTTAACCTTTCCTGCAATCTTTTGAGATCGACCCCTGGCAGAATCCCCAGCCCTTTGAGTTTCTCGATCGTTTCATTGAATATCCCACACACTTTTTTATCCGTCTCCGCCCTTTCCAGTGCTTCTAAAGTATCATTGAAGATATGTCTGAGTTCAACGTATTTTTCTCTGGATACGTTCAGCGTTTGGTTTTTGAATCCTTTGAGTCCGGGAAAAGAAACCGAGATCTCTATGAGACCGTCCTGCTTTGCTTGCAATTCCTTTTTACTGTTTATAATGGAAGCTGGCAAAGTTGATGAAACGATCAGAATGAAAGCAAGATAAACCATCGATTTGTAAATAATCCTTCTCAGTTTAACACCTCCGTTTATAAATATCTTAAGTTGTTAAATAATCTTCCATGATGTGATGTTCTTTTACACAGCAAGCGGCGATGCGAATTAAAAATCGTCAGAAAATATCCCATCCTTCGACTGTAATACACACATGCTCTAAATCTGATAGAAAACTTTATATAGAAGTTTTTGTTAATCTATTTGTGATAAAATTTGATGAGGGGTGATGTAAAATGGTGAGGAAGAGATTCCCATTTGATAGGGATATTGATGACTGGCTGGATGATTGGTTCGAAAATGTCTGGCCAAGAGGATGGAGCGGCATATTCGATGAGATTGATGAACAGATCAGAGAAATGAGGAGGAGGATGAACAGGATATTCAGAGATGCACTGAGCGGAAAGCTACCAGAGCCAAAGGAGGGAGGTCCATACATCTACGGATGGACTTTCAGAATAGGTCCAGACGGAAAACCAGTGTTCCAGGAGTTCGGTAACATACCACAGAGAGGCATAACCGAGCTTCCAGGCAGCAGGGAGCCGCTCGTGGATGTTCAGGAAACTGATGATGAAGTGCAGATAACCGCTGAGGTTCCAGGTGTCAAGAAGGATGACATTGACCTGGAGGTTACAGGGAACACACTGATTATCAGAGTGGATACCAAGGACAGAAAGTACTACAAGGAAGTTGAGCTTCCAGCAGAGGTTGACCCTGATTCAGCAAAGGCCAGTTACAACAACGGAGTGCTCGATATACAGTTGAAGAAAGTGAAACCAAAGAGCAGAGGAAAGAAGATCAGGATAAAGTAAACCTCTCCGCTCCGTTTTTTAATTTTTAGGAGGTGATAATTATGTCAGGAGAGTGGACTCTAAAGGTTGAAGAGGCAAAATCGAGAGATGTTGGAAGAGGGATAGCAAGAATAGACCCGGAGATCGCGAGTAAGATGGGGCTCACACCTGGAGATGTTATCCTCATAGAAGGAAAGAAGAAGACCGCATGCATCTACTGGCCAGGTTACACAGAGGATACGGGAAGAGGCATAATAAGAATAGACGGGATAACCAGAAAAAATGCCGGCGTTGGCATAGATGATAAGGTGAAGGTCAAAAAGATACATGCCCAAACCGCCAAAAAGATCGTGCTGGCGCCGACGGAGGAACTGAGAATAGTCGGTATTGAGGATTACATCTCTCACCTGCTGGAGGGTCATGTTGTCACAAAAGGGGATAAAATCACCATAAACATAATGGGCAGACACATAGACTTTGTTGTCACCAGTGTATCACCACCGGCAGACGCAGTGATAATCGGACTGACCACAGAGATAAAACTGAGTGAGAAAGTAGCAAAGGAAGAATTGAAGATACCGAGAGTAACCTACGAGGACATAGGAGGACTCGATGAAGCAGTGAGGCAGGTTAGAGAGATGATAGAACTGCCCCTCAAACATCCTGAACTGTTTGAGAGGCTTGGCATCGAGGCGCCAAAGGGAGTGCTTCTTCACGGTCCTCCTGGAACTGGAAAAACACTGCTCGCAAAAGCAGTCGCAAATGAAACAAACGCAAACTTCTACTCTCTGAGTGGACCCGAAATCATGAGCAAATACTATGGTGAGAGCGAAGAGAATCTCAGAAAGATCTTCAAGGAAGCGGTGGAAAACGCACCATCCATAATTTTCATAGATGAGATAGATTCCATAGCTCCAAAGAGAGAAGAAGTAACTGGCGAGGTGGAGAGAAGAGTTGTGGCTCAGTTGCTCGCTCTGATGGATGGTCTTGAAGAGAGAGGAAAGGTCGTTGTCATAGGTGCAACAAACAGAATCAACGCCATAGACCCTGCTCTCAGAAGACCCGGAAGATTTGACAGAGAGATAGAAATCGGGATACCGGACAGAAAGGGAAGAAAGGAGATTCTGGAGATTCACACCAGAGGCATGCCCCTGGCAAAGGATGTTGACCTGGATAAACTCGCTGATATGACCCATGGTTATTCCGGAGCAGACCTGGCTGCCCTCTGTAAAGAGGCAGCAATGAGAGCTTTACGAAGAGTTCTGCCAGATATAGACCTTGAAGCTGAAGAAATACCCGCAGAGATTCTGGAAAAACTCGAGGTGACTGCAAAGGATTTCTATGATGCGTTCAAATCGATGACTCCATCAGCATTAAGAGAGGTTACAATAGAAACTCCAAACGTCCACTGGGATGACATAGGCGGTTTGAAGGAAGCAAAGCAGAAATTAAGAGAGGCTGTCGAATGGCCATTGAAGTATTCGGATCTCTTTTCACACATGGATGCAAAACCACCAAAGGGTATACTGCTCTATGGTCCTCCAGGAACTGGAAAAACCTTGCTTGCAAAAGCTGTTGCAACAGAAAGTGAAGCAAACTTCATATCAGTAAAAGGTCCAGAGTTTCTCTCAAAGTGGGTCGGAGAGAGCGAGAGAGCGGTTCGAGAAACTTTCAGAAAAGCCCGCCAAGCAGCGCCGTGCGTAATATTCTTCGACGAAATCGATGCAATCGCTCCAGCGAGAGGAAGTCTTGGAGATTCTCATGTAACTGAAAGGGTAATCAGCCAGATGCTCACCGAACTGGATGGTCTCGAAGATTTAAGAGATGTGATAGTTATTGCAGCAACAAACAGACCTGATATCATAGACCCTGCTCTTCTGAGGCCGGGAAGATTTGACAGGTTGATATACATACCGCCACCTGACAAAGAGGCGAGGAAAGAGATTTTCAGAATACACACAAGGAAGAAACCTTTGGCGGATGATGTTAACATCGATGAGCTTGCCGAAAAAACAGAGGGTTACACAGGAGCAGATATAGCTGCGGTGTGCAATGAAGCGGTAATGGCTGCGATAAGAGAGTACATAGAAAAGGGAAAGGAACTGGATAAAGAGAAGATAAAAGAACTGAAGATACACAAGAGGCACTTTGAAGAAGCTCTCAGGAATGTCAAGCCAATGACCAAAGAGGAACTGGAAAGATACATGGATATCTCAAGAAAGTTCGAAAAGAGCCTTCGCTAATCCCTCACCGATAAAACCTCTCTCCATTCTTTTTGACGACCAGATTCTTGTAATTCATCACATGCACATCGCTAACTTCGAGAAATGGATTGATATCCAGATGCAGGCTCTTCTCGTACCAGACCTTGAGTTCCTCAAATGAAAGATTCAACGATTCGTTGGTTCCATTATCCACGTATACCTTCAGATGAAATGCATCCTCGACCCCAAAGTTCTGATGAACCTCTGTATCAGCATCACCAGATATCCCGGCACACTCAACTGGTATCCATCCATTCTCGCCCATGCCCGTATATATCTCCGCCCAGGCATGAGGTATAACCTTGTAATCGTTATCTTCCTCAACAATCAGATAACCTTTAACCAGCCTTGCAGGGATTCCTGCGGACCTGCAAAGAGAGATGTAAAGTATGGATAAATCATCGCAATCCCCCGCTTTCAGTTTGAGTGTCTCTATTGCCGATTGCGGCGCCTTCTGCTCCTCCTGATGGTATACATAGGTGGTATGAGTTTTCAGCCACACAAAGATGTTTTTTCCCACATCAAATGTATTGTTTGAGGTTCTCAACTTGTCTGCAATGGTTTTTATCTCTCCATTCGTAACCTGTATCAGCGTTTTGTTTTCTATCCCTTCATCTCTGCAGTAGATTTTTTTCAGGTGCTGGTTGATATCCTCTATATCACAAGCATTACTCCCGTTAAGACTGACAAGAAAAGCATTAGAGATTATCTCTGCAGAGATGCCCAGTTTTATGGACTTTACATTTTCTTTCTCAAATGACCATACAATCATCTCGTTTTCTCCATACTTTGCTTTTCTGTAAGGGTAATTACCAACTATCGAGAGGTTCTGAAGTTTGTGTGCATCTGGAAGAGGACATGTATAGGTGATGTTTATCTTTCCATTTCCACTCACGTTTATAATATATCCATATGATATCTTGTATTCAATTGTTGTCGGTGTTTTCTCATAGATGACCTCCCCAAACAGATTATCCAGACATCCGGAAAAGATGAGAATGATTATGCTCAGAAAGAGAATGTAATTCCTCATCGAATCTCCCTTACCCTTGTCAACCTGTATCTACATCTATCCCTCATGGGACATTTTATACAGTTTGGATTTTCTTCCTTACAGAATTTCTCTCCCAGTTTTGCCAGGGTATGAAGATATTTAAACGGGTCCTCTCCCATCTTCTTGGCTTCCTTAGATAAGATGGATATCGTTTCATCGGGATCATCTGTAGATACCCATCCCAGCCTGTTTGCAACTCTGTGAACTATCTCTGCCTTTTTCGGCTTTTCCTTCTTTACCTGTTGAGTTAAGCCTGTGGTGGCAGGTGCAGGTATTTGGGGTACTTCCTCTCTCTTCATCTTGATGGCTCTGAAATCGATCGGACTTTCCTCACCAGATATAATCTTAGCGGATCTTCCTCCATGATCTGTCTCTCTAACTCTGATTTCAACCATCACCGGTTTAGCGAGACTCCCTCCAGATACCAGAGCAACTCCAACCTGCAATCTCTGGATTTCATCCGCGGTATCTGTGGTTAATCCCTCCACTGACTGGACGATGGCTCTCACATCATTTGGATTGGTAACCTTGAGAATAAGATGTGTATTGCACTGTGATATGACGTTCTTATCAACCTTTGCAGGTCTCTGACTCACGACACACAGACCCATACCGAACTTTCTTCCTTCAGATGCAACCGTCCTTAATATCTGGGAAGATATGGCGTTTCCAAAACCCCTCTCCGGGCAGTAGTTGTGTGCCTCCTCAACCACATACATGAATGGTGGAATAAGCCCGGCTTTCCTTGCATCGAAGAGTTCCTTTGTCAATCTCGCCACCACGATTTCCTGAACATCAGGAGGAACACCTTTCAGATTGATGATGGAACATCTGCCTTTCTTGACTATATCCTGAGGGGATATGCCCTGGTCGGAAAGAATACCCGTGGAATCCAGGGCATCAAGAGCTGTCATGACATTCCACTTTGCGTTACTCTTTGATAGAGATACTCTTTCTATGATGTCTCTGAGCGTGTATGTTTCCTTGAACTCCTTGAGTTCCTTTATTGCCTGATACAGAACACCTATCTGCGGTCCGGTGAGCTTTGCAGAGAGAAGGTCAAGAATCTCTCTTGCTTCAAGATTTACACCGTTGAGTCTCAACAACTCCCCCTTTCTCCTCGGGAAAGGAGAATACTCCACTATCTGGCTTGCATATCCTCTGGGCTTTATTCTGAATCTCTCCATCAACTTGAGTTCTTTCTTGTTCTTATTGGGATGAGCGAGAGAGGGATACTCTCCATGAGTATCTATT
Source organism: Thermoplasmata archaeon (assembly GCA_021163455.1). GTDB lineage: Archaea > Thermoplasmatota > E2 > DHVEG-1 > B18-G2 > B18-G2. Next base: position 9,560 of record JAGGWT010000141.1, read on the forward strand.
ATAACTACCGGTATCTTCTTTTTCAGCAATTCTTCAATCAGAACGCCGCATGCATAGCTCTTGCCGGCGCCCGTTTTTGCAAGTATACAAACATGCTTTTGCACAAGTGTATCTATGGAAAGATAAACGGGTATATCATGACCTTTCAGAAGACCTATGTACGCTCCTGCCTTCTCATCTGCATACAGTCCAAGGACCTTTCTGACCAGAGACTCCTCAGCCTTGTAAACCGGTTGACCTATCTCAAAAGGTGTTCTTGGAGTTTGAAGCAGGCCTCTCTCGTCTCTGTAACCAATAACCTCTGCTCTTGCGGTTAAACTGCTCTCTATTCTTTTTGGCGAGCTGTCTCCGTTTCCATAAAGTGCTTTTATGCTTTCGTAAGGTAAATCGGATACCCTCTTTATCTCTGTCACCTGGGCAAGTATGGTTCCTTCCTTGTGATATGTGGATATGTAATCAAACTTCTGCAAAGTGGGATCCTCTACTATGAAGTTGAATCTTGTTGTTCCAACATCCCCATATATAAGGCCAGCCGGTTGTTTCATCTGCTCCTCACCCAGAGATTGATGGTGTATTTATAGGTTTTGAAAAGACTGGTTTTTACCACACCCTGTCTATATCAAGGTCTGGTTTTTCTCTTTTTTTCTTTTCTTCCAGTTTGTTCTTCTCCACCATATCGAGTAGACCCCTGAATTCCTCTATCTTGTCGTTTATCCTTTTCTCGCAGCTGGCAACAGCAAGTTCGCTCTTCGTTTTCTCTATCAGGCCTCTCGCAATATCCTGTTTTCTTTTTAGAGAAGAGGGGTACTCAAAATCCATGATGGATTCGTATATCTCTTCCATCATTTCCAGATAGCGATTTGCATCATCTATATTTCCGTGCCTCATGGAGTCGAGAGAGAATCTTCTAAGTTCACCTATCAAATCACACAGACCCAGCAGGAAAGCCACGTATGATACACCGAGTTTATCCGGGTCAGGAAGCTCCCCTTTCCTCTCAAGATTGTACAGGCATTTCGCTTCAACAAACTCCTGGGATGCGTTTTCAACGAATCCCGCACTCTTAATCTCTGGATAACCATCGAGCATCTTGTAGAGAGTTTTCAATCTTCGACCAGCTGATGTAAGGTGTTTTCTTGCCTTTTCAAAATCGCCATTATGTATAGATTGTATGCACTTCCTGCAATTCAGTATAATCTCTCTGGATTGAGAGAGGGCTTTCTCCCTTATACTATCGAGTTCCCGCATTCTGTCTCCTATCCTGGAAAGTATATCATCAAATTTTTTCATTGCCTGTTTACCCAGAAATCCGGCTCTTCTCCTCTCAACACCTTCATGACCTGCTCCACACATATCGTTCCTGCCCTTATCTGCGCCTCCTTGGTGCTGGCTCCGATGTGAGGAGAGAGAACGACATTCTCTAACTCTAGAAGTTTGCTCCCTTTGGGAGGCTCTTCCTCAAAAACATCTATCGCTGCTCCCGCTATTTTTCCCTCTTTGAGAAATCTGTAAAGAGCATCTTCATCAACAACTCCTCCCCTTGCACAGTTTATGAGATATGCTGTTGGTTTCATGAGAGAGAGTTTTTCTTCATCGATGAGATGGTATGTCTCTTCTGTTTTTGGAATGTGGAGGGATACAAAGTCTGATTCTTTCAAAACTTCTTCCAGTGTTGCTCTCTTTGCTCCCATTTTCTGGGCTTTTTCGTCGGTGCAGTGAGGAGAGTACACGAGGATATTCATCCCGAGACCCTTCGCTATTCTTGCAACATGCTGGGCTATTCTCCCAGAGCCGATGAGACCAAGGGTTTTGCCGTAGAGTTCTACTCCTTTCAACTGTTTCTTTATCCATTCCCCCCTCTTCATGGAACTGTCTGCTTTTGGTATGGATCTGGCAAGTGCAAGCATATGCGCAACCGCAAGCTCGGCGACGCTGATTGTTGAACCTGTTGGTGCATTGACTACCTTGATTCCCAGTTCCGTTGCCTTCTTGACATCTATGTTATCCACGCCTATACCTGCTCTCCCTATTACCTTCAGGTTTCCGGATGCGCCTTTCTCGACGATATCCGCTGTGACCTTTGTTCTGCTTCTCACTATCAGAGCATCGTACTCCGCTATCTCATTCAGCAGAGAATCATGGTCGAGCTCCTCGTACTTAACTTCAAAGTTATTATCCTTCAACATCTTTATCGCTTCATCAGCAAGTTTATCCGTCACCAGTACCTTCATGTTACCATCACCAAGATGATATTGATAAGGTAGTAAAAAATGATTGTGATTCCGGTGGCACCCTTTATGAAGATATATTGAGCATGGCAGACAACAGGGTACTTTGAGATCATTATGTGGATGATATAAGTTCTATCCTTTTTAGGTGTGATGTATAATGGCATGATAACCATAAAAGGCATTTACAGTTAGCTTTCCAGATACCCGCCAGATGAGATTATTACAGTCAGGAACTCGAAAAATAACAGAATGTGATTCTGAGGGTACTCACTTCCTTAATTTTTTGACAATTACAAGAGCAACCACAATTACCAACAATATCAATCCCGCCAGCACATACTGGTTAAAGCTATTCTTTACATTCTGATCTGTAGATTGAGGATTCTCGAGCGATAAACCGGCTGTTTTGCTCAGAAACATCGCAGCGATTGCCTGTTCTTTTGCGATCATCGATTCTTTTATGGAGAGAGTTGCTATAGTGATTTTTGCCGAATCTCTATCCTGTTTCTTCGCATCCTTGATATGAAGTTCTGCGAGTTCAAAGTAAATCTCTGCAAACGGAGCATCTACAAGATTCGATTCGTAGATTTCTGACATGAAGGTAGATGTGTAATTGAGGTATGTTTCTGCTATTCTTATTGCCTCCTTTCCATTATTTATGTCTGGACGGTTGAGATAATAATCCATCAGTGCTTTTGCCTGAGCAGACTCCATGAGTGCAAGATAGTAATATCCTTCATCGTAATGCTTCTCGGCACTGCTGACGAGAGATTTCACATCTTTGAACTGTCCGAATTCTTCAAACTCTTTTAACATGTTCTTTATCATGAAAAGCCACTTGTATGCGATGGCAGAGTAGGGTATATTCTGAGAGGTCACGTTGTTTCTCTCCTTGGACATCGAGATGAAAGCACTGGTTTTGTGAAGAGAGGTAAAAGCTTCAATCAAAGAGGTCATCACTCCATAAGAATTGTCTTTGGATAGATTGCTCTCTGCCCCTTTGATGTAGAAGTCAGCGTTTTCGATGTTTTTAATCGCAAGAGAAAACCACTCCTGAGCAGGCAAAGTTTCTGGATGGAAAGAATCCATCTCCTCTTTGAGCTGGCTGTATTCTGATTTTACCTCATCCAGAAGCATAGAACCCGCAACAAGAGCATCAAACTTATCAGAAAGCTCAAGAAAACGTTTACTCACATTCTCGCTGTAACAATCCACAAGCAAATCAAACGCATATAAGGGATAATCCTCGGCATACAGGTGTGCTTCACTATATCCTGCATAGCCTGCCAAATTATTCTCTAATATCCACGCATCCTCGATTTGAAACAATGTACTATATACATCGCTGCTATTTCCAGCACCATAACTCGGAAAAAGGATACAAAGAAAAATCAAAAATAAGATAGGAGGAGAGAATCTCTGCACCATCTTTGTCCCTCACGTTTACCATGTTCTGATGCTATTGTCACTGTCAGCAAAGTAAAGTTTCGTTACCTTGATGTGTTTCCTGCCACTTATCAAACCATCCTCTTGTAATCCATCCCATACAGAAACAGAATATAAGCCATAGTATCACTAGAATTTTTGTAGTTTTAAATGAGTAAAAAACATTCGCATGCTTCTGTATGGTTACAATATCTTGTACAAATCCTTTCTCTGCATGACTCGTTATTGCTGGATTTATGATCATAGTGACGAGAAGTGCTGCTGCTATGAGGGTTGCTTTGAGGACATTTTTGACATTCATATTCTGTCACCCCACACCCTGTTCAACTTTCATCTTCTATAACATCTACATTTCCGTCACTATTTACGATCCCTGTTAAACTTTCACCTTGACTATCTTCAACACTTATTGTAGCTATTGTAGATACATTCTGTGCCATGTATATATCGACGGAGAGTGACGATATTGCTACTGCAGACATGTTACACTCTTCTAAGCAGTAATTGTGAACACCCCTCCCTACCCAGCCTGCCATCCACATTGCCATCGAGGCTAATAACATAGCTTTATAGGGATGTGTTTCTATGAATCTAGGAATTGCTTTGATAATTTCCCAAGTAATTATCGATAAGACACCAAACGCAATCAAACCTCTAGCGGGATACTCCTGAGTGAATTGTAAGTATAATCCAACTCCTGCCGCCATTGTACTTAATGCAGCTACCGTTACATTTGCCCAGCATCTAAAATAACACCACCAATCGGTTGGCTGCGGAGGGGGTGTTGCACTTTCATTTGTCGAGTTTTCATTCTGGGTGTCCCACATGACACCAGCTACGGTGACTCCTCCACTTGTTATCCCAATTCCCAGCTCATCGGATGTCGCAAAATCTATTGTTCCGTTTCCATCTGGAGATATTGTATACAGAAGACCTCCTGCAATCTTTTCTATCTCGAGCCAGCCTGCGTTTATCACTTCTCCACCAGATATGTATGCATTCACTACAGCAAAATCACCAACGAAAGTCATAGGTGTTGTTTCGTTGGTTTCCTCATTTGTCACGTTCACAGTCACATTCCACTGATTTCCGGTTGTCAGATTCAGTGGAACCATTACATACCTGTCTGTCTCATTGATCATTATTACCAGAGAATCGTTGAACAGCAGACCATCTTCGTTTATGCCAAAGTATTCCAGAATCGATTGTATCTTTTCCGAATTTTCAAGTATATTCTTGATATACTCTCTATCACTCAGGTTGAGATCTGTGTACAGGAAAGTTTCATTTGCCAGCTCACTTGCTAAGTTATCATCTAACGATATCGTTGCTGTGAAGTCACAATCGCATGCGGTTACTGCGGATTGCAGGGGCACTAGCATCAAAATACCGGCTACAAGCAAACATGCTCCCCACAGTCGCATGTGATGTGTATACATTTGGCACTATATATATATTTCGGCAGCTGGATATTAATAAATTACTGTGTAAAGAAAAAACATTCACACTCCGCCGCTGCGATGTAAAAATTGGATATATAATTTGATTCTGTGATTAATATTTCAAAGGTTACAGATTAAACTTTAAATATAACTTGCAGATACCTTCCTCGTTGAGATAGAAGGGAGGGAATATTTATGGACAGAGATGTTGAGGCATTCATGGAAAAGGTGATAGAGAAGAACCCTGGAGAGAAGGAATTCCATCAGGCAGTAAGAGAGGTTGTAGA
>JAGGWT010000047.1 GCA_021163455.1 Thermoplasmata archaeon
TAAATGGTATAAAATCGATGAGATAAGCGGAAATTTCACGAAGTATCTGGGTTGTGAGAAATGGAAGAGTGCAACATTCTACAAGGACTGGGAGCGTGAGGAGGTTTATGATGGATATTACGATTTTGTTGGCTTTATAGCCACGGCCGAAATAAACTCCATAGGGAAAAACTACACCTTTGACCTCTATAATGTGGACAATAAAGCCACTGTATATCTTGATGGTCAGGAAATACTCAACAGTTCCTCTTTACCACATAAAACGGTGAACATGTACATTCCTCCAGGAAAACACGAGATAAAGATAGTGTACATGGAGTTATGTTGTGTTGCGAGCATAGGTTTCTCTATCGATGATGAAACGATATTCATGGTAAAGAAGGAAGAGAGCAAAACAGGCATCCCTGGATACACAGTTGGAATAGCCATTGCCGCTATTGGGGGAACTGCTATTACGTTCATCATGAGAAGAAAATAGTTTCAGTGTATGTAGAGTCCTCCATTAACGTTTATCACTTCTCCGGTTATATACCCTGATAGATCCGATGCAAGAAAGAGACATACATTGGCCACATCTTCGGGTTTTCCAAGTCTCTTCATAGGAATCTCTTCAATTCTTCTCTTTCTCATCTCTTCCGTGTAATCCGAAATCATATCAGTATCGATGGTTCCTGGTGCTACAGCATTCACTCTTATCCTAGGAGCAAGTTCGAGAGCAAGACTCCTCATGAGACCAAGCATACCCGCCTTGCTGGCTGCATAATCTGCGCCATGTCTGCTTCCTTTGAAAGCCAGCTGAGAGGATATAAATATTATGCTTCCTCCATCTCTTATGAAGGGTAAGGAACTTTTCAGCACGTAGTAACAACCCGTGAGATTGGTGGAGATTACTCTACTCCATCTATCTTCGCTTATATCCATGAAAGACCCTCTCTCATATATGCCTGCATTCAGAACCAGGATATCTATAGACTTTCTTTCGGAAACAAATCTCTTGACCATGCTATCAACTTCTTTCGGTGAAGATACATCTGCTTTGAGCAGCATGCCGCCATATCCTCTCCCCTCTAGGTATGTAAGAAGTTCCTGAGCGCTTTTTTCGCTCCTTCTGTAGTTTATACCCACGAAAGCACCGTTCTCCGCAAACTTTATGGCTATAGCTCTGCCTATTCCCCGGGATGCACCCGCCACTATAACATTTTTGCCTTGGAGCAACTTCATGGTATGGGATAAAGATTTAAATGATAATTATATTTCCCCTTTAACCTGAAGGGAAAGTGGTAAAATGAAAAGTCTGTACAGTTTCGTGGCAGAGCAGTGGAAATCTCCAGACAAGAGCTTTAATTCACCATACAAGCAGAGACTCATTCAGTGGAGAAAAGAAGGAAGCATAGTCAGAGTCGAGAAACCTCTCAGAATAGACAGGGCGAGAGCTCTTGGATATAAGGCAAAACAGGGATTCATTGTAGTGAGGGTCAGGGTGAGGAAGGGAGGCAGAAGGAAGCCCGCAATAAGAGGTGGCAGAAAACCATCAAAGATGGGACTCGTAAAGCTCACTCCTGGAAAGAGCATTCAGAGAATAGCTGAAGAGCGAGCTGCGAGGAAATATCCCAATCTGGAGGTCCTGAATTCTTACTGGGTTGGTGAGGATGGTACTCACAAGTACTATGAAGTGATTCTTGTGGACCCGCATCATCCCGTGATAAAGAACGACCCGAAAATAAACTGGATATGCAGGCCAGCCAATAGAGGGAGAGCATTCAGAGGGTTAACATCTGCAGGAAAGAAGGGTAGGGGACTGAGAAACAAGGGTAAAGGTGCAGAAAAGGTGAGACCAAGCATCAGGGCACACGGCAGAAGGGGCAAGTAATCCTCTTGTTTGCCACTCTGTCATCAATCTATTGCTTTTTAATATCCCACTCTACAACAAATTGCTTATCTTGGACTCTCTTTCCGACTAAAATCTTCTTTTTATGTACCACACCGCTCCACTCTTTGTATCCTCAACTTCTATCCCGATTTTTTTCAAGTCGTCTCTTATTGAATCTGCTGTACCCCAGTCCTTCTCCTTACGAGCATCTTCTCTCCTTTTCAGAAGAATATCCACTCCTTCCTCAGCACTCTTCGCCTCGACCTCGAGACCGTATTTCTCCAGCAGGGATTTTATCTCATCAGGATTGATATCAGGTTCTTTCACATCCTGTAAAAGTGTGAGAACATTACACACCTTCCTCAATGCCTCCTGCGCCGCCCTGCTTGTTTCCGGACCAAGAGGTTTCTCTTTGAGTTTGTTGTTTATTTTGTCGATAAATTCAAAAATCACCTTCATTGCCATCGGGGTATTGAAGTCATCATCCATGGCCTCCTCGAATCCCTTTTCAAGGTCTTTGATAAACTCTTTCACTTCCTCATCCTCATCACCGATGTTTCTCTTTTTGTAGTATCTCAGAAGGTCATAAACACGGTAGATTTTTTCCAGAGACTTTCTGGCGTTATCAAGGGCTTCTTCTGTAAAATTAGGTGGAGATCGATAGTGCATACTTGCAAAGAAAAACCTTATGATCTCCGGGTCGTACATCTTTATTGCATCTCTTATTGGGATAATGTTGCCCAGGGATTTAGACATCTTTTCTCCTTTTACTTTCAACAGCCCAACGTGCATCCAGTAGTTTGCAAACCCATCCCCGTAAGCCGCTTCCGTCTGTGCTATCTCGTTTTCGTGATGCGGAAATATGAGGTCCTGACCCCCTCCATGGATATCGAATGGTACGCCGAGGTATTTTGTGCTCATCACAGAACATTCTATATGCCATCCTGGCCTGCCTTCACCCCACGGGCTCTGCCACTTTGGTTCCCCGGGTTTTGCAGATTTCCACAGGGCAAAATCCAGAGGATTCCTTTTCTTCTCTCCCGGCTCAACCCTGGCGCCCGCCTTCATCTCCTCTATTTTTTGTTTGGAGAGTTTACCATAATCCTTAAACTTCTCAACAGAAAAGTAAACATCACCACCAGAGACATAAGCGTAGCCATTTTCTATGATTTTTTCTATCATTTTTATCATATCTTCAATATGTTCGGAAGCCTTTGGATAAATATCAGCCCTTCTTATACCCAGAGCATCCATATCTGAGAGACACCTTTCCGTGTAATATCTTGAGTATTCCAGAGGGTCCATGTTTCTTTCATTTGCAGATTTTATGATTTTGTCATCAACATCCGTTATATTCTGAACATAGGTGACTTTGTACCCTTTGTACTCCAGATATCTCCTGACGATATCAAAAGCAAGGTAGGTTCTTGCATGTCCTATGTGAGCATCCGAATATACGGTCATGCCACACACATACATCTTGACCTTGCCTTCCTCGACAGGTTTGAATTCTTCCTTTTTCCCTGTCAGTGTGTTGTATATTCTCAGAACCATGGTTTTCGATAAACAAATTCAGATTTAAAACAGTTTGCAGATTGATGGACAGATATTTTCGTTTCAGCCGAATGTGTAAAATTGAAAGACGAAGAAAAATTTAAAAACACAAACTCCTATGTTTCTGGCGGGATGGGAAAAGAAATTGCTGTTAAGCATGGAGTTTACACGTTTATCAGAAAGTTGACACGTAAAGATAAAGCAGTATCCAGTGTTATCAGTACACTACTTTTACTCTCCATGTCGATGTCCTTCTTTGCATTACTCTATTATATAGCGTTTGCTGAAATCTCTCCGACCCCCCGGGCACCCAGTTTTGATGCGATAGCAACTCTGGAAGGAGAGAACCTCATAATAATACATAAAGGGGGAGAACCTATTAACACAGATGCTGAAATAATAGTCAGGGTTGGAAATGTTCCAATGACTGGAATAATAGAGAATTACCTTGACAGCGCCGCCGTAGAGAATGGTTTGTGGGATGTGGGCGAGAAATTGATATTTAACGTCGGACCGGTATCTGACGAGAGGATAGATGTTATGATTATAGATACACGCAGTAACAAACTCGTGCTGAAGATTGACATAGAAGTAGATTGACAAGAAAATTATATAAAACATTCTCTCTTAAATTCTAAATTAGCATGAAGTTATTTCCTCATACTTACAGCATGTATAGAGTTATACCGGTTATTCTATCCATGATTCTACTCACAGCTTCTTTTCTTGCTCTCTTTCAACCCATCCATGGTAACACGATAGAAGAAAACCCGGAAAGGATTCTTGCTCTTTCAAAAACCATAGATATTCCTCCGCAGGGGGATTATTACATTAAATTCGACCCTAAAAATTTCCGTGTAGAGGAAAAAACCGCCAATTTTTCAGATATGCTATCCAGAGAAATCGTCAAAAAAGCACTGATAAAATCTCCGGGCTGGTTGAGAAAGGATCTTCTGAGACAGTTTTCTCATATTGATAACGCGGAGGACTATGCAAATCTTATACTCAACATGAGCAAAAGATACACCGACGAGATCGCTTTTTCCATTGCTTTCTCCCCACTTGGTGATGTCCCTCCAGTAAACCTGCTGAAAGACAACGTTATTCAGCTCTATGAGATAGATAAATGTCTGAAATATGTTGACATAGTAGACTACGATGAAGGGAATGGCAACTTTTACTCGACCTTGCGTTATCGGGTTATTGAAGATGGTGAAGAGAAAGAGTTCGAATGTCCTCCTTACATATACTACTGGTATGTGGTACATCCTGAGATATCAAGTGAGGACCCATCTTACATTTACGGCACCTTCTGGAGAAGTTATCTGTTCAATCATAATGATATTGGTTATCCCCTTCTCAAGGAGAAACTCTCCAATATAAGCTACATCTGGGACTGCAAATCATATCTTCAACCCAGTAAGAGAACCTGGAAGTGGAGCATGGAAAATCATCCAACAGCGATAGAAGCGGTCAGTTACTGGATTGGAAAAACCATACCCACCGGAGCGTATGGAGACAGACCGAATCAGCCAAATATCATAGCACACGAGCATAATGGATGGTGTGGAGAGCTTCAGAGAATAGCGGTGGCTGCACTGAGAACAGCACTCATTCCATCTGTTGCTATCTGCGATATAGGGGAGGACCATGTATGGAGGGAGTTTTTTGAGAGAGGCTGGCATCAGAATGACAACTGGTGGAGCGACGGCGGCGGCGCGGTGGATATGCCAGATATATACGTATACGGTTGGGGGAAGGACATCTCCGGAATATTTGCATGGAAAGGGGATAACTCCATCTACGAGGTAACGCCGAGATACATCCATCCAAAGGACAGGGTCAGGGTGCGTTTTGTGGTAAAGGATCAAAATAATCAGCCCATAGACGGAGCCAGGGTGTGTGTGCTGGTGAAAGGTATTCGTGATATAACTTGGCTCCGGTACGGGATAATGAGTATACTGGAAAGAGTATGGGGTATTCTACCGGACTTTTTGAGGAACAGAATTATCCAGATGTTATTTGATGAACTTTACTCACTCTGCGAGCGCATTCCAGAGAGTGTGGAGATGCCGATACAGGCTATATGGAATTACACAAACCTTGATGGGGTATGCACATTCGACCTTGGAGTCAACAGGAGTTACATCTTCCTGATACAGTATGGTAATCTGAGGAAACCGTGGTTGCCGGCGCGACACAATGATATAAGATTCATGTCAAAACCCGAAAACAGGACATTTTTCATAAGATTCTTCACCAGAGAGAGCACAAGAGAAGAACACAACTTGATTTCATCTGATGGTGGTAATCTAACTCTCAGAATCGATTTCAGCACATTCTCGTATCAGATTCATGCAAATCCACTGTGGGTGAATGATAGGGGCTTATACGAGAAGGAAGGAAAAATAGAGTTCTTTATTGTTGATGAGAGTAACTTTGAGAAATACACCAAAGGCGAACCCTTCGATTGCTATGCTTATGAGGAAGTGGAAAAGATCAACACCTCTCTTTCCCTTTCCAGTAAAAGCATCTATCTGGTCTTCAGAAACAGAGCCAGAGAAAGCACCGTGAGAGTGAGTTTTAACATAACCTTTATCTCCTCATCAGATGGCGATTTTGTGAGAATCTTTCCTTTTGATAGAGACATCTTTGATAGACCATTCTTTGACATCGGAGACAAAGTCACCATAAGAGGGGCATCAACCGGTACAACCACTGTATATATAGATGATACCCCGATATGCGTGATCGAAGGTCATGGAACATGGGCATACACGTGGGACACCTCTGGAGAGAGTGAAGGTACACACCTGATAAGAGCAGTATGTGGTGATGCAGAAGATGAAATCCAGGTAGAACTTGTTGATGTTTCTCCTCCATATGTGGAGATAATCACACCTGAAAATGGCACGATAGTGGATAATGATAGCATAGAAATCGCTGGAGTCGCGAGAGATAATACCAATGTCATGGATGTCGAGGTGTCGGTGGATGGAAGCGAATGGCGGAGAGCAGATGGTACACAGAACTGGAGTATCATCTGGGATATGCACTCTCTTGAACCCGGAGACCATGTTATCACGGTTAGAGTATCTGACAGAGCTGGCCTGTATACCACAGAGAGCATAGTTTTTGTCATAAACGGAAGCAACCCTGAATGGGGACCGGTGATAAATGATGTATTTCACCAGCCAGCTAATCCAACGAATGAAAGCAATGTGGTGGTATATGCAAATATCAGTGAAAACGGACCGTTCTCCATCAAGAAGGTGATACTCTACATAAATGATGGAAACAGGACAGAAAAAAGAGAGATGTACAGATACGGCGATTATCCTGTACAGGAAAGACACGAGGAAGATCCCCTCAAGAACATGTCAAATGCACCACTCTATGGTCTCGAACTCGGTCAGATAACTGGTAGAATTACATACTGGGTTGTGGTCTATGACAGCGCACACAATGTGAGGATATCTTCAGAAAGAGAGATAGTGATACCCTCAACATTCAATCTGAAAGAATAAAAATAATTGTACTCTACTTTTCTCTTGCTTGAGGTGATACAGTAGAAGAAAATTGGTACCATCTGCTATGGAAACAAATATGGTAATGCTCAAGAACAGGGCAAGAGTATTCGCTAATTATTTCCATCCATCATTTCTATGAAGGGTAGAGGTTAGGAATAAATTTGACAGCACCCACCCATCGACCGATATATATATAAGCCACGAATCTATTTATATCTGTTCGGTGATACCCAGATGAGCCGGGGTGGGTTTGTTTTTGTAGTTGTGGCGCTACTGCTCTGTGCAACCACACCGGCTCTACTGA
>JAGGWT010000035.1 GCA_021163455.1 Thermoplasmata archaeon
CATCTTGACTGTATAGCCAAGTTCCTCGAGGTATTTCTTGACCTTCTCTCTGTGGTCGCCCTGTAACTCTATTTTGCCATCCTTTACTGTTCCACCACTTGCGCAGATGGATTTCAGTTTGCTCACGAGGGATTTCATATCCGTCGCCTTATCGTTGATACCCTCGATTATGGTCATCGTCTTTCCGTATCTTCTCTTGTCTATCTTTATTTCAACCACCTGCTGTTCTCTCGCTATCTCACCGCATACGCCCAATTCTTTGGGCAGACCGCATTTTGGACAGATCTCACTCATCTCCCCTTTTCCTCCCCAATCACGGTAAGCAATCTTGATATAGATTTTCTCAACTGCCTTATTTTTCCAGGATTGGGAGGAGATCCACCCATAGCAGCTACTCCTCTTTCATGCATAAGCTCTTCTCTCAACTCCTTCAACTTCTTCTCCCTCTCTTCGGGAGACATATTCCTGATTTCCTTAATCTTGAGTGCCATCACTCCACCTCTTTTAAAATTTTCTTCAACTGCTCTTTTATCTCCTTGGCTGTCTTCTTGCCTATTCCCTTTATCTTTTCGAGGTCTTCCACAGACATGTCCTTGAGGTCTTCAATCGATTTGATGCCCATCTTTTCCAGTTCTTTAACTATGGATTCGCCGATTCCTTTGAGGTCGGTTATTTTCATCTCTTCTTTTTTCTCCTCTTTCTTCTCCCCCTTTTCTTCCGCTGTCTCTTCCTTTGCTTCTTCTTTCTCTTCCACCTCTTTTTTGGCTTCTTCAGATGGCACAACTATTGAAATCTCATCAGGCAGTTTTGCATCAGGTTTCATTATCCTGACCTTAACACCTATAACTCCAGGTTTGAGTTTCGCAACAGCGAACCCTTCATCCATGACCTCTTTCACTATATCTCCACAGTATTTGACGTGACCCTGGGTAAACTTCTCTGTTCTGTGTCTCTCTCCTGTGAGTTTTCCCGATATTATTACCTGACAGCCCTTTGCTCCTGCCTCCATGATTCTTCTCACCGTAGAATGGGCTGCTCTTCTGAAATGCCATCCTCTCTCCAGCGCTTCGGCAAGTTTTTCCGCCATTATCTGGGCGTTAAGTGTAGCTTTATTCCCGGCTTCCAGTATTTCTATCTGGGGGTTGTCTATTTTAAACTTCTCTCTTATCTCCTCTGTCAATTTTGCTATGTTTGAACCACCACGCCCTATGACGAGGCCAGGTCTCTCAACGAGTATGGATATCCTTGTTCCCATTGGTGTTCTCTGTATATCCATACCGCCGAAGCCGGCGCCGGCTATCCTTTCTCTGAGATATTCTTTGACCATCAGTCTTCTGACGTTTTCCCTGACAAATTTCTTTTCTGTTGCCATTACTCTACCTCCTTAAGGACGATTTCAATATTTGTCGTCTGCTCATTTTTCTGAGTTGCTCTACCATAGGCTCTGGGCATTATACCTTCAATCTCTCTACCCTTATACGCGGAGATGTGAGCAATAATCATATTTTCTGGGTCAAGACCCTTGTACTCGGCATTGTTCTCTGCATTTTCGAGTATTTTCAATATGTATCTCGCTGCTTTCTGAGGATATGCTCCAGAGCCCATTCCTCTGCGGTGACACATCTTCTTTCTGTGGGTGAAGAAAGGAACGGCTCTTTTCAACTTGATGACCTCTTCAAGATATCTCTTTGCATCAGGGACCTTCATGCCTTTTATGGCTCTGGCTATGTTCATGGAGTGCTTTGGTGAGCATCTCAGCTCATAGCCATACGCTTTTGCGGTTTTTTCAGGATCCAAATCCTTAACCGAGTATCTTCTCATGGCCCATCACTTCAGAGGCATATATTTACTACTTCTGGTAGCTCCAACTCCAGGTCCACTGTGGATAACCCTCTTTCTGGTTAAGGCGAACTCTCCAAGGTAATGTCCAATCATCTCGGGCTGAATGGTTACAGGAACAAATTCCTTTCCGTTGTGGACACCTATGGTTTTACCCACAAATGATGGTAGTATAATCATATCGCGGCAGTGGGTCTTTATGATCTCTCCCTCTTTCGCCTTTTCAACATCTTTCAGGAGTTTATACTGTCTCTTTGTAAGTCCTCTCTTCAGGGTTCTTCTTGCTCTTGAAGGCAGGAGTTCAAGCAGTTCCTCGAAACTCATCTGTTTCAACTCCTCAATGGTTTTTCCTCTGTAGGTAAACTCCTTGACAGCAATCTCTGCCCGCTTCCTTCTTTTTCTTTGCCTTCTGGATAACCTCTTCTCAGCCATACCTCATCACTTTCTCCTACCCGTTCTTCTCGCTCCTATACATCCAACCTTTCTACCAGGAGGTGCATTCTTACTAACTGTTGATGGTCTACCGACATGCTGGTGAGAACCTCCTCCATGAGGATGTGAAACCGGATTCATAGCTACTCCTCTTACAAGTGGATAAACCTTACCTCTTGCTCTTGCAAAGTGGTATTTCTTTCCCGCTTTGACGAAAGGTTTCTCTCCTCTTCCACCACCAGCAGGTATACCTATGGTGGCTCTGCACAGTGATGATAAAGTTTTGAATGTTCCAGAAGGAAGCTGTATAACTGTTTTGTCTCCATGGTGTGAAACAACTGTTGCATGAGAGCCAGCTGCTCTCACGAGCTTTCCACCATCTCCAGGTTCCATCTCTATGTTGTATACGGGATAACCTTCAGGAATCTTTCCAATGGGAAGAACATTTCCCACAGCAACCTCATTCTCTGTTATCTTTACAGTATCTCCAACTTTAATACCCTCAGGTGCGAGCAGCATGATGCTTCTGCCTTCATCTGACCTTACAACCATGATGGGTGCTGAATGGATGGCATCTCTCTTTATCTCAGTAACCGTTCCCTCGAACTCTCTATCGTAGGGATACTTTATTTCACCTAGGAATCTGTGTGAAGGTATCTTGAACTTTGATGTTCCGCGTCCTCTTCTCTGTGACAATATTCTCTTACCCATTTTCTACCTCCATCAGAATATACCTATTCTCATACCCACTTCCTCGGCACTGTATTCGGGTTTCAGCTTGACTATCGCATGTTTTCCCCTTTTCGTTATCTTCGTGTTCACCGATTCCACCTTCACATTGAATGCCTTCTCTATGGCCTCTTTTATCTGAAGCTTGTTTGCATCTCTTTTCACTATGAATTCCAGTGTGTTGTTTTTCGTTATCGCCTCCATGGTCTTCTCAGTGACGTATGGATGAAGTATTATCTCGTAAGGATCTATGTCCTGCATATCACGAACCTCCCAGCTGTTTCAATGCTTCTTCGGTTATAACCATCAATCTTCCGGCTCCGCCGCCGGGCGCGAGGTGGATTATGTTGAGCTGAGACGGCTCCACTATATCTACACCGGGGAGATTTCTGGCGCTCTTAAAAATATTACCTTCGTTGGAAACTATGAGTATCGATTTCGGCACCTTGTATTTTCTGCCTCTTCTCTTTCCTCTTCCGGCTCTTATCTTCTTCCCGTTTTTGGCTCTTTCAATATCCTCGATAACACCAATCTTTTCGAGAACCTTCATCACATCCTTTGTCTTGGAAAGGTCCTTGAATTTATCCTCAACAACAACCGGAAGAGTAATATCATCTCTAAATCTGTGACCTCTTGCTCTCACCTTATCTGCATCCTTTGTGGAGGCAATGCTTGACAGAATGGCGAGTTTTTTCTCCTTCTTGTTTATTTTTTCTTCCCATATCTTCTCGGCTTTTGGCGGATGTGCTCTTCTACCACCCACTGTATTTGGTGCCTGCACAGCCCTGCCGGTACCTCCATTTAACCTTGGTATCCTTGCCATCCCTCTGCCCTTTCCAGGCCATCTGCACGCGTGTCTTTTTCCAGCCAGTGGGTCTGCGCCGTACGGCTGTCTTCTGTTTGACATCGCTACCCAGAACGCTTTCTTTATGATATCAGGCCTGTATGGAGTGTTGAATATCTCGGGAAGGTCGATTTGTGCCTTCACATTACCCTCAAGGTCGTAAACATTCACCTTCATCTTCATACACCCTGCTTACTCATCGTGGATATATACGTTATTTCCGGCTTCTCAACCTTTATACCCTTGATATATCTTATAGCATCTCTGAATCTGATCAGCCTCTTGACCGGTCCGGGCACGGAGCCATGGATTATCACATACTGGTTTCTCACTATCCCGTAATG
>JAGGWT010000064.1 GCA_021163455.1 Thermoplasmata archaeon
CCATGTCATCTCCGTATCCTCTGAGAAGGGTCATGGGGATGTGGGTATGGGTATTTATCAGCCCTGGTATGACGACCTTTCCCTCTCCGTTTATCTTAAAATCTGCCTCCACATTTATTGGATCCTTGGATATATTCTCTATCATGTTGTCGCTGATGTAAATGTTACCTTTTATCCTCCTTCTCTTCTTATCCTGGGTCAGTATCAGAGCATTTTTTATCAGCACGCTCATGGTGCATCACAGATTTTTGGGGATAACCCCATTATTCCAGTAACTTTCAAACTGGTCATTGAGTTTCAGGAGGATATTCTTCTCTACAGTTATAACAGCTGGCTCCTTGTTTTTAAAGGGGCCTGCCAGTATTATTGCTCTATCCTCACCGAGAGCGAAACATCCTTTCACATTTGGATTGTATCTTACGTTCAGCCCCTTAAGTTTCTCTTTATCTTTGCATTGTTTGACAACAACCCTTGCTCCCGGGGGGATGTCAACATCAAGAAGATACTCTGCAACTATCCTTGGATTTGTCAGAGAACTGAGAGACCAGTTGCTTGTATATCTGGAATTTGGCTCATTTCTTTCTCTCCTCTTCGGAAGAGCGATAGATAATGCCATTACAGACATTATTGCCCCTATAACTAAGCCTACACCGAATGATATCACATCCATGTTCTCCTCAAGATGGTATTGTTTAGTGGGTTATTACCTTTTTTATTGTTGTTTGTAGCGGATTTGCTCTGGAATAGAAGTACTCTTTGAATGATGACCTCTGATTTCTCTCAGGATTGTGTTTTTGAAAATTATACCTCCTTAATCGAGACACTTATGGCATGACCCAGGAAGAAGGACGGACCATAATGACCTGGAAAATCAAGAGGTACGCTTATATAAATACCGGTGAAGCCCGCAATACCGGGATGTGGATCTCCAAATAAGGCGAGGGGAGGATAATAAAGAATCGCCGGATATAATAACAACAATACCGAAAGTACATAAAACAGTTCTTCGAGGGGCGCGGAGGAAACACTTTCTGAAAGCATGTCCATTAGCATAGAAAACCAGAGTAAGGGAAAATACGAGATTAATGCACCCCAAGAATAATTGCCATAGAATTTACCATCCCATGTCTTGACACTTTTCTGTCCTTTCGTCCACAGGAATCCCTGTGAAGGATATCTGCGAGTATGACCAAATGGTACAAAGACATTACCCCAGTCGCAACCGAGACATATAGTTCCTAAAAGAGAAACTGGACCCGATAGCGGAATGAGAAATAGTATAAAGAAAGGTATGGAGAGGGCATAGCTCAGCGTGGACAAAGAGAAGAGAAGAGGACTTTCCGATTCGGATGAGATCTCTGCTAACATGTATAGCATCAGGGCTATAAGGAAGGATGGCATACGCACCAGCATGTCATATATACGATTTGAGAAATCCATCTTAAAAGTATTACTTGCCGCTCCACAAACCAGGCACAAGACGTTGTCGCTCTTCTCGGTCAAATTCAGTTTTTCCATGATTTTCAGAATTCTGTCCTGATGTATATAACGAAGATAATTACCGGTTACCATTTTCTGTAATCTGGCAATATCAATCGCCGGAGATATTATGCCAATCTCTCTGAGCTTGAGGATGGTTTCATTAAATATCTCACACGCTTCTCTTTCAGTTTCTGCATTCTGCAGGGCTTTCATGGTATTGTTAAATACTCTGCAAAGCTCCTCATATCTCTCCGTTGTTATCCTTATGGTATAATTCTTTACACCCTTCAACCCCGGGAAAATTGACTGAGATTTCCACCGTGTCATCAGTTTGCTCTGGAATATACATATTGCTTTTCCCGCTGATGGTTGTTGATGGTACAGATGTAAGTAGAATGAGTAAAGCGATAACAAATACGGCAGTTTTACAAATAAGATCTTTTCTCATTTATCAACCCCCAACACATTAGCAATATGGATTCAACCTTAAATAATTTTCTTCTGATGAAAAAAGATATGCTGTAAATAGTGTTACATTAATTTTCATATAAGTGTTGTTAACTATCTTCTCAACCTCACTCTCCTTTCATTGCTCTCTCGATTCCCAAAAAATTACAAAAAGATGAACCTATTTCAGGTACGGAGGAATGGTATGAAAAGAGATTTACTGGAGAAAATCAATGAACTCAAAAAAAGAAACAATGCTGTGATTCTTGCCCACAACTACCAGCTACCAGAAGTTCAGGATATAGCAGATTTTGTTGGCGACTCACTTGACCTTGCAAGGAAGGCAATGAATACGGATGCAGATTACATAATATTCTGCGGTGTCAATTTCATGGCAGAGACAGCAAAGATTCTAAACCCGGATAAAGTGGTGATTCATCCTGATATCGGCTCAAGATGTCCGATGGCAGATATGGTTGATGTTGAAAGTCTCAGCTGGCTCCAAGAGAAGCATCCTGATGCTGCAACCGTGGCTTATGTAAATACAACTGCCGATGTTAAGGCAATATCTGATATATGCTGTACATCTTCAAATGCTGTGAAGGTTATCAGGAGTCTGGAAGAGAAGAAAATAATATTTGTTCCTGATCAAAATCTAGGAATGTATGCGAAGAGATTCATCAAAGATAAGGAAATTATACTCTGGCAGGGTATGTGTCCAACCCATCATAACAATATAAGAAAAGAGGATATATTGCGTCTCAAAGAAGAACATCCAGATGCAGAGATAATGGTTCACCCCGAGTGTAGACCAGAGGTTATAGATATAGCGGACTTTGTGTTCTCCACAAATGGTATGGTAAGACATGCAAGAGAGTCTAGCAGTAGGGAGTTTATAGTTGGAACTGAGAAAGAACTATGCTACAGACTGAAAAAGGAAAATCCTGAAAAGGAGTTTTATCCGGTACCAACCGCCGTCTGCCCAAACATGAAGAAGATAACGTTGGACAAAGTTATCCGCAGTCTGGAAAAACTGGAGCCCGAGTTGAAGATAAGTCAGGATATTATGGAGAAAGCGAGGATACCGATAGAGAGGATGATGGAGATTGGGAGAGGAGATTGATATGAGAAGAGTATACCTCGACTATGCCGCAACCACACCTCTTGACAGAGAAGTTCTCGAGGCAATGCTACCGTATTTTTCTGAGAAATTTGGTAACCCATCGTCTTTGCATTCATTTGGTAGAGAGGCACACGAAGCCATCGAGACATCAAGAGAGAAGGTTGCTGATCTGATTGGAGCGAAGGACAATGAAATTATCTTTACAAGCGGAGGTACAGAATCCGATAACCTGGCATTAAGGGGTATAGCCTACCTCAACAGAGACAAATTGAAAGAGAAAGGACCACACATAATAACCTCATCCATAGAGCATCCTGCTGTTCTTGAGACCTGCAAAGACCTTGAAAAAGAAGGGTTCGAAGTAAAATATCTCAACGTTGATAAATACGGCCTCATAGACCTAGATGAACTTCAGAATTCCGTAACAAAGGGAACCTTCCTGATAAGCATAATGTTTGCAAACAACGAGATAGGAACAATAGAACCTGTAGAAGAAATCGGAAAAATAGCCAGAGAATACAACGTACTATTCCATACCGATGCTGTACAGGCTGTTGGGAAAATAAACGTAGATGTAAAAAAACTTCCTGTAGACCTTCTCTCTATATCAGCCCACAAGATATATGGGCCGAAAGGCGTCGGCGCCCTGTTTGTAAGAGAAGGTGTAAAACTCAAGAGCATACAGACAGGGGGAGGGCATGAGGGTGGAACAAGGTCAGGAACTGAAAACGTGCCGGGTATCGTTGGTCTGGGTGAAGCATGCAGACTGGCTAAAATCAGGATGGAAGATGATAACTCCAGAATAAAGAAACTCAGAGATAAACTGATAAAGGGTATTCTAGACAGCGTGGAAGAATCTTATCTCAACGGTCACCCCGAAAAGAGGTTGCCAAACAATGCCCACTTCAGATTTACAGCTATAGAAGGTGAATCTCTGATACTCTTTCTGGATCAGAAGGGTATTGCAGCATCAACAGGCTCTGCATGCTCTTCAAAGAAATTAAAAGCATCGCATGTTCTTCTCGCTATAGGTTTATCTCCAGTTGAAGCTCATGGTTCTCTCAGGCTCACGCTCGGGAGGGAAAATACGGAAGAAGATGTAAACTATGTGCTTGAGGTTTTACCTGAGGTTATAGGAAAATTGAGAGAGATATCACCCCTATGGAGGGAGAAATGATGTCCATGTACAGTAAGAAGGTGATGGAACACTTTCTGAACCCCAGGAATATGGGCGTGATCGAGGATGCAGATGGAGTTGGTACAGCGGGAAATCCGGTATGTGGAGATACGATGACCATATACATCAAGGTAAAAAATGGAAGGATAGTGGATATAAAATTCCAGACCTTTGGATGTGCAGCTGCAATCGCAACAAGCAGTATGATAACAGAACTTGCAAAGGGGAAAACGCTTGAGGAGGCTGAAAAAATAACCAGAGATGATGTTGCCGATGCACTTGATGGGTTACCCCCTATAAAAATGCACTGCTCTAATCTTGCTGCCGATGCACTTAAGGCAGCGATAGAAGATTGCAGAAAGAAAAGGAGGGAAAAATAAAGATGGAGTACATAGAGATAGATGGATGGTCTGCCGGTATAAGGTTCTCCTCCGCTCATATCATTCCTGAATATAACAAGTGCGGGAGGTTACACGGGCATACCTATGCCATTCATGCAAGAATATACGGCAAACCATCCGAGAATGGAATCATTATGGATTTCAGATTGATCAAAAATATGCTGAAAAACATCTCAGAAATGCTGGACCACAGGATGCTGATACCTTCAGAGAGTCCCATGGTGAAGATACTGGATGATAGGGTTGAGATTGTCAATAAAAATAAAATCTACAAATTTCCAAGAGAGGATTGCGCTATTCTACCGATAAAATCCACGTCTGCTGAAAATCTGGCAGCCTATATTCTGGATGAGGTCATAAAGAGGATAAAGGATGAGAATCTGAATAATGTGGAAGAAGTTGAGATAGGCGTTGATGAAGGATTTGGTCAGGGTGCAAGGGTGAGGAAGAGAATATGAGATGCGTGGTTCTTCTGTCTGGCGGTCTTGATTCCTGCGTCTCGGCGGCGCTGGCAAGGAAGAGATGCAAGGAACTATTTGCGATGACTATCTCTTATGGACAGAAGCATGCAAGAGAGATAGAAAGTGCAAAAAGGATAGGTGAGTTTCTGGGTGTAAAGGAACATAAATTCATAGATATCGACCCTGAACTTTTCATATCAAGTTCACTCATCAATAAAAACATGAAAATAGAGGAGAGAGGCCTAGAAGAAATAGGTAGAGGAATACCATCAACATACGTACCTGCCAGGAATACCATTTTTCTATCCTTTGCTCTTGCATTTGCCGAATCTAGAGATGCAGATTTCATATATCTTGGTGTAAATGCTCTTGATTATTCTGGATATCCGGACTGTAGACCCGAATACATAGAAGCTTTTCAGAGAGTCATCGATCTCGGAACAAAGAGGGGGATAGAGGGTAAAAGCATAAAGATAGAGACGCCTCTGATAAACATGGGGAAAAAGGAGATCATAGAAACGGGCATCAGGATAGGTGCACCTCTGCACCTCACATGGTCATGCTACGCTGGTAAAGAGAAAGCCTGCGGAAAATGTGACTCCTGCAAATTGCGACTCAAGGGATTCATGGAGGCAGGTTACAGAGACCCCATAGAATACGAAACCTATCCAGAATGGTATGATTACAGAAAACTCAAACCTTTCAAATCTCCTTCCTGATTTTCATGTAGTAAAGTGTAAGTATCAAGGGACTGACAAAACATGAAAGTACTGGCCATGCAAGAGAAGAATTTTTGCTCCACCTTTTTCTATCCTCTATGAGCAGGAGGGCGGCGTAGAGGTTTGCAAGTATCAGAAGGAATAGTATTATGAGCATGAATGGGTAAAGATACAGGACGAATATCGAGGGAATAAACAATACCCAGTAAAGGGTTGTCGCCTTTTTCAACACCTTTTTTCTCATCGCTGGATTTTTTCCGATTTGCCCCAGCCATCCTTCTCGTGGTGTAACACCTCTCCTCTCACGGATGTAATCTCTGATGTCCATCGCTGTGGGAATGGTTACCATTATGATTATCGATACAGCGAGACACAACCAGCTATCGGATGGTACTTCCTGATGACTGTTTTCAAAAAGTAGCTTCAAAGAGCCGAACCATGGAAGCTCGCCTTCCGCCTTACCAATTATCCATTCCATCTTTACCGGTTCTCTGCAGATTCCAGCCAGAGGTGACTGGTCACAGCATGGATTGTGGTCTCCCTTTGTTATAAATCCGGAATGGCTGAATTTTACTCCATGTAAACCAAGCTCAGGGATATCAACAGATGTCGCATTGTATATCCCATATTCCTCTATCGTATACGTTTTGTTCTTCTCATCGTAATCAACCCAGCAGATGGCTCTGTGGATTATAGGAACGAGATTCTTGCTCCCCATGGGTCTGTAGATTATGACATCTCCGTAGTTGCCATACTTTTTGTACTGCTTGAACTTGTTTTTGGCTTCGCAATAGGAGATTATATCATTTCTATCATGTACCGCCTTCGCAATAACTATATCACCTGGATCAATGTATCCTATTCTGCCAAAAGGTTCATTCTCATGCATCATGCTTCCTGTTTCTATAACGACGAGAGGGGGAGAGCCAGGAAATGGCTGCTCAGAGTAGAGCCACACAGTGCCAATTATTCCCCCTATTATAAAAAGTGTGACACATATATCAAACACAGCAAACAACGCCCTGCCAGAGTTGTTATCGGACATTTCTACACCCTGGTTCTTTTCCTGACCACAGGTTTCAGCTTTGAGCCACAAACTGGACAGGAAGAGTAAGGTCTTTTAAAAAACTTTTTGCATCCCTCGCACCTGTATCCCCATTTAAATCTTTCTGATATTCCTTTCTCTGATATTCCTCTGTAGCTCAAACCGAGAAAAGATGATACATTCTGTATGGAGTAGTCATCTGTTATTATGCATACATCCCCTTCTTCCCTGTGGTCAAGAGCAAGTGCTATGATTTCCTTATCTACATCCGACAATCTTTCTTTTTCTCCAAGATCTTCAGCAACTCTGTTAACCTCGTCCAAGGATTTCTTTGATGGCTTCTCGTATCGAACATCTCTCCCCAGAAATATCTGTAGAAGTTTCGGGTCTTCCTTCACAACCTCGCGCTCTATAGATTCAGGTATGACTATCTTACCCTCAAGATAAAGGGGTTTTCCGGATAATATGGCGGATGAATCGAGAATGTATATCTTTTTCATTATAACTTATCCACCTCTATCCTCTCCTGTTCACCACTTTCCATATCTCTGATCGTAACCTTGTTTTCCTCCAGGTCTTTTTTGCCCACAATTATAACCTTTTTTGCTCCTATGGAATCTGCGTACTTCATGGACTTTCTCAAATTTCTGCCTGTGAGGTCTATATCCACACTCTCCCCTTTATCTCTCAGCTTCATCGAAATCTCAATGGCCTCTTTCACAACATCCTCAGATGCTGGTATGATGTAAAAATCGATTTTTTCCTCTGGAAATGCAAAACCTTCTTCCTCCAGAGCTATGATAACTCTATCAAATCCTATAGCAAACCCCGCGGTTGAAATATTCTTTCCACCAAACAATTCCACGAGTTCATACTCTCCGCCGCCGCATATCTGGCGCTCTGCGCCCAGTTTCGGGCATTCTATTTCAAATACCATTCCTCTGTAATACTCCAGACCTCTCACAATTTCCATGCTTATCTCATATTTTTTTACACCAAATACATCAAGCCATGAAAGAATCTGCCTGAATCTCTCGATATCATCTTTCATGTTTTTATCAACCTGTTTTTCAATTTCATCAATGCTTTTTGTTTGGAGGAATCTCTCCAGCCGGTCTATATCATCTTGTGATAAATCGCTGCTCAGAAGTTCTCTTAGGGCGTCATACTCTCTTTTGTCTATAAGAGGAATGGCTATTTTCTTGAGAGAATCAGTTAAACCGATTGTATCGAGGAATTTGTTGAGTATATCCAAGTTCCCTATTCTGAGATTGAAATTCTTCAATCCGGATTTCTCCATGCATTTCCAAGCAAGAGATATCAACTCAGCCAGGGCTGGTGGAGAATCGCAGCCTATGAGTTCGCATCCTGCCTGTGTGAACTCTCTGTATCTTCCCTTCTGCGGCCTGTCATATCTGTAGCAATTTCCGAAATAGAACAGTTTTATGGGTTTTGGTGACATCTGAAGTTTTTCCACATACATCCTTATCACAGGAGCAGTAAGCTCCGGTCTTAGAGCAAGATCTCTACCGCTTTTGTCTTTGAAGGTGTACATCTCCTCTATAATACCCTCACCTGATTTTGCGGTGAAAAGTTCAAGATGCTCAAATGTTGGTGTTTGAACCTCCCTGTAGCCGTATGATAAAAAAACCTCTCTCAGTTTATTTTCTAGATACCTTCTCTTGAGCATGTCATCCGGAAGAAAATCTCTCGTCCCTCTCGGTCGCTGAAACATGTTTTCAGGTTATGATGAAGTGATTTATTACAGTTTTTGTAACTGTAGCAGTTTACCCGACCAGAATAAAAGATAATAGAAATTTATCGCCACCCCTCACTGCAGGGTCGCGTGTCGCTCTCTCATTTTCTCTTCGCTTTCTCCCTTCATCTCCATGAGTTTAGCCACAAGTCCATCCGTGAAAATCCATGCTGATGCCTCGAAGAGTGTTCCGAGCGGAGAAAGACGTTTCTTTTTCTCCTCCTCATACTCGACCGAGAGTACCACCGTTATATCTGCATATCTGGCTATTCTCGAATCCTCTCTGGATGTTATGACTACTAGTTTCGCACCCATCTTCTTAGCAATCTCTGCAGTCATGACAGAGGGTATCGTCTCTCCGGAACCAGATATAACAACTATCAGGTCGTTTTCTCTAACCGGAGGTGTTATCGTCTCACCTATAACATATGTCTGAAAACCGAGATGCACAAGTCTTATGGCAAAAGCTTTCGCAACAAGTCCGCTCCTGCCGGCGCCGTACAGGAATATTCTTTCCGTTTTCAGAAACACCTCGCAAATCTCTTCTATCTGCTTCTCATCTATGCTCGAAAGTATCTGTTCCGCCTTTTGCAGTATATAATCTATGGATTCTTTAAAGGTGTTCATAGTAAAGATAAATCTCTATAATCCGGGTTTTCTACTCCTGTCCTCTTCTGTATGGCCCTCTCTATCTGCAATCTTATGTACATGGCATCATGCTCAAGAAGGGGTGACTCTGAGATGAGTGTCACATTGTACTTGTTGTCCAGTATTATGTCAATAAGTGGTTCAAGCGGCATGTCGCCCTTTTTTATAGGGATGTGATAGTATTCGTTTCCGTTTTCATAAAGTACGCCCGTTATGTGAATCAGATAGTGCTTCAATTTCAGCGGTTTGAGTTTTTCAAATATCTTTTCGAAATCTTCTCTTGTTTTGAGACAGCCATTGCATCTTGCATGGATATGTCCCAGATCTATAGCAGGAACCGTTCCCTTTACCTTCTTACAAACTTCTATAACCTCATCCAGGGAACCAAAAACTTTCTGTTTACCCATCGTTTCTATTCCGAGTTTCACCTTTATTTTTTCCTCCTTGAACCTCGATACTATATCCTTCGCATTTTCGATTATCCTTTCCATTGTTTCTTCTTTGCTCCTCTCTCCATAAAAACCAGGATGGATTACCAGTATTTTTGCGCCCAATCTGTTTGCAAGTCTCCCGGAATAAAGGATTTTGTTCTTGCTGAGTTCTATTTCCTCATCATCACCTGCCAGATTTGTATAATACGGAGCATGGACGTGAAGTTCTATATCATTCTCCTCTGCAAATTTCCTTATAAAATCTGCCTCCTCGTCATCCATCGTCTGAATTCCTCTGATTAACTGTATCTCCATCGCATTCAGGTCGAGAATTTTTTTAACGTAGATTATGCCATCCTTGTTTGTCCGCCCTTTACAGGATAAGGGGATTCCAGCCGGTCCAATCCTTATCATTCAAACCTCCTAAACAAGTTCTTCCAGTTTACTTATAATATTCCATATAAGAGTTCTACCATGAATGGGTATATTCGGGTCGTTCGCAAGCTCATCCAGAAGTGACGTAACCGATGCGACCCTTACATCGAGTGGATTTTTCTCATCCAGGAGCATTTTTTTCGCTTCCTCTGCCCCTCTCCTTATGTTTCTCGGTATGGATGTATCTTGATTTAACATATCGAGACTTCCAATAATCTGTTCCATTAAATTGCTGTCCTTCTCCGCCATGTTATCACCTTCCCAAAACCCAGAGCATGTTATATGACATCTCTATAAAAACGTTATGCGTTTTTCATGGAAGGAAACAGATATGTTGAAGGTTTTATTCTTCCTCATAAGGTTCGTTGAAGACCTGGAAAATTTCTTTTGCTATTGATTTTCCGATGCCATCCACGAGATGCAATTCTTCTTCGTTGGCATTCGCTATGTTTTTTATCGTTTTAAAATGCCTTAACAACCTCTTTGCAAGAACTGAAGAGATATTTGGCAGGCCTTCAACTATATACTGTTGCCTTTCTTTGAGGTTCATGGGTTTCTTGCCCGACCTCAACGGTATTTCTTTCCTCATCCTGAACTGTTCTCTTTTTGCTACCGCCATGATAATATTCGCCGTTTCCCTCTGGCTCCTCGAAAGCAGAATGGGTACACCATAATCCACAACTATGGATGCCAGACAGCCGTATATTGATGATGGATTCACGTTTCTCGAGGTAAATATATCACTGCCCTCCACTATCAGAATCGGTACCTCATAGACATTCTTGAGGTTTGCAATCTGTTTGAAAAGATTACCATTTATCATCGAATCCACAAAATCTCTTGAACTCTTTCTCTCTATGCATATTCTGTCCGATATAACATAATCTCCAACCTCTATCTGTGTGGGAATAACCTTTACCCCTCTATCTGCCAGTTCCCTTACCACCTCTGTCCTGCATTCTCTTGTATCAGCAACCACACTGAGACCCTCTGTTTCCTTTTTCTCATGATCCTCGTTATCCTCTTCATAACCCCCATTTCCCATATAATCCGTCAATCTTTTTTGAGAATTCAGAAAAATTATGTTCTCCTCTTTCAGTTTCCTTTTCAGTTTCTTTCTCAGAATTTCCAGTTCCCTCCTCATCCTCTTTTCCTTCTTAACAGCTGACCAGTAATAGCCCTCATCAGGTGTTCCTTTAGCCATCAGTATAACCACCTTTCCAGCCTGCCGCCGCCCGGTTCTGCCCCTCCTCTGTATGGTTCTTATCTCAGAGGGGATAGGTTCGTAAAATATCACCATATCCATGGAGGGTATATCTATGCCCTCCTCCGCGACAGATGTTGCTATCATGACATTGTAGGTTCCTTCCCTGAATTTTTCCAGGATCTCTGCCTGCTTCTTCTGACTCATGCCCTTTTCTTCTCCACGGGAGCTCTGACCTATGAATCTCACGGGTCTGACATCGGGCAATTCCCTGAGTGCTTCCTCAACCTTTATGGCCGTGTCTCTGTAGTTTGTAAATATTATTATTCTGGAATCCGGGTTCTTTTCCATCTCTTCTCTGACTATATTAACAATCTCTCTTATCTTCGGATGCTCTATTTTCAGATCTTTAACATATGCCATAGCTTCCATTATAAGGGGGTCTTTCATGAGAACCTTTGATGCTTTGCTACCTCCCTTGGATCTTGCTTCAACCTGAAGTTTTTCAAAAAACCTCTTCAGAGCTGTGGAGCCCTGAGTCTGTAGAAGTTCCAGAGCATGGTATATCTTCAATGCCTCATTTTGAAGGGACGCTATCGTAAACAGGACGTTACTGACTCTACCTTCATCTATAGACCTTCTGACCTTCTCCTGTATCTCAAGCAGTTTTTTTCTGCTTATTTTTGATACTGATGCACTCTCTATGGCGCCTGCCTCTTTAAGTGCCCTGAGCCTCTCAGAAATAGCTTCTTTCAGAATGTTTATTATTCTTGAGAACTCGTGAGGGAGTTCAACCTTTTTCCATATGATTTTCATCTCCTGAACGTATGGTTTAACATCCGGGTCATCCTTGGTTCTTATCTCTATATTTTTTATGTCGAGGTTTCTGCAAATCTCCATTATCTTATCTATCTCGCTACCAGGAGATGCTGTCATACCTATAATCAGACCATCCGGATTTTTTTCTCTGTATTTTTTAGCAACAAATACATAAGAATATGCCCCAACTGCCCTGTGGGCTTCATCAAATATGACAAGAGCAACCTCGGAGAGATCTACTCTTCCCGAAAGGATGTCATTCTCTATAACCTGTGGAGTTGATACAATAATTTTTCCTTTCTTCCACAGATTTTCTCTCTTTGCTGGAGGTATCTCTCCGCTGAATGATACTATGCTCTCTTCATCTATGAGCAGATGCCTCTTCAGAAATTTTGAATGTTGAATCACGAGAGGTTTTGTTGGTGCTAGAAACAGAATTTTTCCCTTCCCTCTTTTCAGAATTTCAGCAATCACAAGCAAAACGATAACTGTCTTACCCATACCTGTAGGTAGCACTATAAGTGTGTTTTGATTCAGCGCGGATTGAGCTATGGATACCTGATAACTCCTGTGCTCTATGGTTCTCGGCTTTATGAACTCGTGACTGACAAACACAATGGGTGATAAAGATTGATGGATTTTATTTTTACCATGATGAGTGCTCTGGTCAGATATCCAAACTATGTTGACCAAGG
>JAGGWT010000084.1 GCA_021163455.1 Thermoplasmata archaeon
CTTAGAGATGCGCCAGATTTAATAATGTGCGATTCTTTTCTGAGAGGATTTCTCAAGCTTCCCGTGCCTGTGTGGATAGATAGAGGTCTCAAGATACAAGAGTGCACAATTATTATAAGCTCTTTGAGGAAGATAAACAGGATCAGAGGAAGAATTGAGTTTGTTCACAAATTATGTGAGAAACTAAAAGCTACATGCTATATAAATTATCCTCCACATGATAAGATTGGCATGGAGGCCTTAAAGCCCTTGGGCACAATGATAGGAAGTGCTCGAGGTCAGCTACTCGCATTTTTCAGAGAAGATGCAGTGCGAATTCCTGAAGATAAATGTGTGCTTTTACTCTAGGCAAATAATTATATTTAATTGAAAAGATATTTTAGCAATTATAGAAATTTTCAAAAGACATGAGCTTAAAAATCGTGGAGTGAACCTGGGAAAGATTGCGGAGAAGTTAGAGGGAGGAGAAGTTGAGTGCGAAGTGACTTTCAGCAAACTCACGATAGACGGCTCGATAAAGATTAGGATAGTGCCTCTGAAAAAAGAATGAGTATGATGAATTTTTTCCCATTTTTCGAAAAATTTCTTGATGCTCAAAACTTCATTTTTTCTGGCTCTATTGAGATAAAAATTGCAGATACCAAAATAGATATCTCTCGTGACAGGATAACTGTGGATATACACACCCCACATAAATTGAAAAATATGCTCCCTCTTGATATAGGTGATTTTAAAGATATGGGAAATTTTAGTGATATATTGAAAATGCTTGATGAAGCTGGAGAGATGCTTAAAGCAAAGAAGAAAACATTGATATTGAAGTACAGGGGTGTGGATGTGGTGGTGATCGGGTAGGGTGCATCCCCAGGGATGTTTAAGAAAAATTTTGAGATAAAAAGTAAAATTTCCCTGATGAAACTGCTTGGAGCTTTTATGCAGAGATAAGAATAATCTTTCTTCTCTATTTCCCCAGGTGCTTTGCTTTCAGCGTTTCCGCAAGCAATAATATTAAATTTAGGAATACATTCTGCAAGTATGAAGAGAACCCTTGTGATAGGATGGGACGGTGCTCCCTATGACCGGATAAGTAAGTGGGTGAAAGATGGAAAATTGAAAAATCTCGGTAACCTTGTGAATCGGGGATCATTCGGGCCCCTGAGAACTACGGAACTAACAATAAGCTCCTGTGCCTGGACAACTATGGTGACAGGTAAGAATGCTGGAAAGCATGGGGTATTCGATTTCTTTGGCACAAAGTTTGTGAATGATTCTTATTTTAGAGAGCCAATAGATTCTAGGTGGCGTCGCGCGGATGCTCTCTGGAATTACATGACGAAGAATGGATATCGTATTGGTGTTGTGAATGTACCCATCACCTATCCGGTGGATAAGGTTAAAGGGTTCATGGTTGGGGGAATGATGAGTCCAAGCGTTGATGCACCAAGATTCACTTATCCTGCAGATTTACTAAAAGATTATCCTAGGCTTAAAGAGTACAGAATTGATATAGAGGGAGCAAAACATCTGGACAGGGATAAGTTCATATATGAGGTTCATAAAACTATAGACGAGAGATTTGAACTGTTCAAATATCTTATTAAAAAAGAAGATGTTGATTTGTTCTTTGGAGTATTTACCTCTTCAGATCGTTTTTCCCACTACATGTGGCACTTTTTTGATCCTGCACATCCATACAGGAAGAACGAAAGTGAAGAAGAAATAAGAAAATATGAAAACTCACTACTAGAATTATATCAGCAGCTCGATGTATATTTAGGTGAGCTTATTGAAGAATTTGGAGCAGATAATGTGATGGTTGTATCAGATCACGGATTTGCCTCTATCTACAAGTACTTTGAATTTAACAAGTGGCTCTACCAGAAGGGATATTTAAAGTTCAAGCCAAAAAGTGAGCGGAGTGAGTTCAAGCATGGCAAACTCAATCCTAAAAGAACTTATATATACGGTAAGGTTGACTGGGGCAGCACTGTAGCGTATATGATTGGAAAAAGAGGGTCAGTTTATATCAATCTTGAGGGTCGTGAGCCCCAAGGTATAGTGAAAAAAGAAGAGTACGAGGATGTTGTAGAAGAACTAATAAAAGAAATAAAGAAGATAAAAGATCCCGAGACTGGAGAGTATATAGTAGAGGATGCGCTTCCACGCGATGCTATATTCTCAGGGCCCTATGTGGAAGAGGCTCCAGATATTCTAACATTCTTTAAGGACAAATATGCATCAATAGGTTATATTGTGGATCTTGAATCTGAGGATCTCTTTATAGTGAACGATAGACCTGATCTGGAACTTGAACTTGGAATTGAGAGATACAGTGGCATATTCGTTGCATCAGGATCAGATTACCGGCATAGGCATCTTGAGGATGCATGGATTGGGGATGTCACACCTACGCTTCTCTACTCCTATGGAATAGAACTAACCGAGGACATGGATGGAAAGGTGCTTGACATATTCAATGAGGATTTTGAGCCACCGAGGAGAATATATCTAAGCAAGAGAGAGAAGGGCGTGATAGCTAGACTCAAAAAAATGAAGCTTTAAAGTCTTTCCAGAATATTTTTCGTCTCCTCTACCCCTATGTTGAACACCATGTCTATGATGGATAGGTTGGGAACGAACTCTCCAAATCTCTGTGGATACTCCGGGACCTCTATATCCTGGTACACCAGCTTTATTCCGTTCCTTTCAAATGTTTCTTCATCCTGATATTTTCTCGCTCCTTTTCCGGAGAAGTAAATGCTCGCTCCCATTTTTTTGCAGATATCGATGATCATGTCCATCTTCTTTCCTTGAGGATTGAGGGAGGATGATTTGACGAATCTAGCTTTGATACCCAGGAGATCAACGATTCTCGTTATTATCTCGATGTTCAAATCCGCTAGGTACTCCCACTCTCTCTCGTAAACATCCTCTAGAGACGGAAATACATCGTTGAAATATGGTGCTTTGCCGTAAAACGATTTTAGCGTGAGATGGTGCTTTCTTCTCCAATCTCTTTTGTTGTCTATTTTGACATTCATTATTCTCTCTCTTCCCTTCACCCTCACTGGTACTGTTAGCCATATTACTCCCTTTGGACCCTTAACCCGGTTTCTGTTGATAAATCCTCTACGGGAGAACTCTACGTGGTCGAGAATAACAAATATGTCACTCTTCAGTATTTTGTGAAAGTAGCCAATCCACGGGAGATAGTTGGGTTGGTGCGCAGCAAGAACAAGTCCCAAGTTATCACCTCAGATGAACCAGTTTATTGTTTCGAATGCCTCGGCATACTTTGAGTTACACTGAGCCCCCCTGAACCGAAGCTGTGCTCTCAGAAACTCAGGATCAAGGTAGTTTCTTCCCAGCAGCTTCTGGCTCTCGTATTTATCCAGGGCCTCGAGCTTCCTCTTCACATCCTCTTCGGAAACCCTAACGAAGAAATTGGGAGCGAAGTCCCTTGCGTTCCATGGCAACTCATATCCCAGTATTTTTGCTCTCCTGTTAAAGGCCCTGTACGCCTCCCATGCCACAACCTGATGGTCTTGGTGTATGTCCCTCAGAGAGGGTATGAAAACCACATTGGGCCTAAATTCATCCCTTATTTTTACAAAATCCTCCAGTATCTGCTGCCTGTGCTCGTGAAGTTTTCTGACGGGGTAGTTTGCAATAACATGCTTCTTCACACCCAGCGTATCCATGGAGTTTTTGAACTCATCCACACGGTCCCTTATTGGAAAATCCTCTGGGAACTTCTCCTTAGTTGCAACAAGGTATACCAGCACATCTGAACCCTCCCTCAAAAAGCGAGAGATAGTTGCTCCAGCTCCGAGCTCTGCATCATCTGCATGCGGAGAGATCACAAGGATTCTCATTCTTACACCTCCGGCTTTCCTATGCCCAGATATATGTGCTCTTTTCTGAACTCTTCAAGGGAGTTTCTGCCATCCACTATGACAATCCTCTCATCGTGTTTATGGAGGCATTCTTTGACCTCTCTCACCATATCATCGTGGGGAGTTATGAGAAGCAGGGCGTCGTAGTCTTTTAGAACATCCCCGTCAATTTTGTCCACACTTCTTAGAACCTTGTTTTTCCATCTGAATTCATGAACGAGAGGATCGTAGAAATTCCAGTGTATCCCCTCCTGGTCCAGTATATCCATTATCTTCAAAGCAGGAGATTCTCGAACATCGTCTACATTGGGCTTGTACGCTATGCCCAGAATGAGAACTTTAGAATCTGATAGACTCTTTCCAGCCTTGCTTAACCCCCTTCTGAGGAGGTTCACCGTGTGATGGGGCATTATCTTGTTTATGCTATTCGCCAGTTCTATGAAGTGCGAGCTTCTGTCCATCTTCCACATTCTATGAAGCAGGAATATGGGATCTATTGGGATGCAGTGGCCTCCAACGCCCGGGCCCGGATAGTGGGGCATGAACCCGACAGGCTTTGTTGAGGCAGCATCTATGACCTCCCATATGTCTATGCCCATCTCCTCAAATATCAAGGCCATCTCGTTTATGAATGAGATGTTGATGAACCTGAACGCATTCTCCAGAACCTTCACAGCCTCAGCAGTTTTGCAATCTTTTACCGGAACGACCTCTGCCATTAAAACGGAAGAGTATAGCCTCACAGCTAGCCGGGTAGACTCCTCATTTATTCCCCCTACAACCTTAGGAGTTCTTTCTACTGTGTACTTTTTGTTTCCGGGATTTACTCTCTCTGGAGAGAATACTACTGCGTAATCCTCTCCTGCAACCAGACCACTTTCGTTCAGGATGGGTACCAGTACCTCTCTGGTAGCTCCCGGATACACCGTACTCTCCAGCACCACCATCTTTCCCCTATCGAGGTATCTAGACACTGTTTTTCCGGCAGAGATGACATAATCCATGTCTGGATCTCCATTCTCCTTAAGTGGCGTTGGAACGGTGATTATGTAAATGTCACAGGATTCCAATATTTTCTCGTTATTTGAAACTTTCAAATTCTCTCCAACCGCATTCTTTATCTCTTCGTCATTCACATCCACTATGTAGCTCTTCCCACTGCACAGGCTCTCTATTTTTCTCCTGTCCACATCAAAGCCTAAAACCCTGTATTTTTTTGCAAACAAGAGAGCGAGGGGTAAGCCCACATACCCCAAGCCAATGACCCCAATTTTTGCAGATAGATTTTCAATTTTCTTATCAAGCTCCCTTACCCAGTCTGAATTTGCCATGTGTAGGAAAATTCATATGCCTATTTAAAGATTTTATGCCCTCTTATATACTTCGATCAATCTCCTCTCCATTGCATCCCAGTTGTACTTACTCTCTGCACATTTCCTGGCGTTGTTTCCCAGCTCTTTTCTCAGCTCTTCGTTCTTCATCAGAATGTGGATCTTCTCCCTTATACATTCAACATCTCCAAAAAGGCACAGGAACCCGGAGTTGCATTCCTCAACAATCTTCCCGCCCGCTGTATTCAATCCTGCGATCATGGGTTTTCCAGCAGCAAGAGCCTCCATTAGCTTGTTTGGAACAGAAAGCCGGGTGTAGGTTTTGCGTGGGTTAGAAGGAAGTATGATCACATCGGAGGCTAGGGTGTAGAGCGGTATATCATTCTTGTTTATCCAGCCCCGATACTCTATGTTACTGGCACCTTCTATCATCTTCAGTATCTCCTCCTCATGAGGTCCTTTTCCTCCCACTATAAGTTTCACACCTTCCATATTTTTTACAGCCTTTATTATGTGAGGAAGCGGGCTCCAGAGCTTCAGTATGCCTATGTAAACTATCAGGAATTTTCCCTCCGGATTGATCTCTCTCCTGAACTCTCTTACTCTCTCCTCTGGCAATTTGTAATCATCCAGCCTCTTTGCGTTTAGCACAGGTGTAAAATCCAGCGGTGAGAAGATTTCCTTTCCCATCGGCTCGCTTGCAGCGATCCTGCCGTCTGTGAACCTCACCATTCTTCTCTCCAGAGCGCCGACAAACTTTGCAACAGGGTTTGGAAGAACATCAGCTATCATGGAAGAGTAATGATCATGAGCATCGTATATCAGCTTTGCTCCGCGAAGTTTTTTAAGCATCAGACCAAGAGGTAAAGTATCAAAATCATTTGCGTGCACATAAGAGAAGCTAAACTTCTTTGCTTCCTTCAAAGCACGGATGTAAAATCTAGCTAAACCAAGTATGAATCTTCCGGGTACGCCATACGAGCAACGCACAAGGATCCTCCTTACTTCTATGCCATCTGCCTTCTCGATCCTCTTTAGCCCCTCGCCCCGGTCCCAGCAGAGTATGGTTACATCGTAACCATTCTTCACAAGGCTCTTTGCCTCCTCGTGCACTCGTGGATCTGGACGAAACGGGTTTGTGAGTAGCATTAGCACCCTCATTTCAAAGGGGGTATGCATTGAACAAATATAAACAAGAGGTTTTGAAAAATGATCTTGAATTTTTCAATTAACGCATCAGGGTTCTTAACGCAAATTGTGTATTGATGATACACATGCTTAGCATGGGGATCTTTGTGAGGAGTTATTAGATGCTCTTCTAAAGCATCGTTGTAGAACTTTGCGTTTCTATCATTATCTCTCCATGCTTCACTGTCTTATGAGTGTACTCCGTCCAGTTTAACATATCCCATGTTATCTTATTTCATGGTTGCTTCTCTCCCCTAATTATGCAACAAAACACTTACCTGAGAAAAATTTATAACCTCCTTCCCGCATACTAGCCAAGATGATTGCCCTTGATAGCTTAAAAAAGGAGAGATAACTGAGGCAGATAAGAGAATAAGGAGCTACATAAGAAAGACTCCCTTGGAATATTCACCATATGCAAGTTCCGCATCGC